>NZ_DBHKZA010000154.1:3273-6275 GCF_057314935.1 Achromobacter sp. | reverse complement strand
ACGCGCTTGCCGCCAGCTGGTTCGCCTGGCGCGCGTTGTCCGCGTTCTGCTTCACGGTGGACGCCAATTGCTCCATCGAGGCTGCGGTTTCTTCAAGGGAGGCCGCCTGCTGCTCGGTACGGCTGGACAGGTCCGTATTGCCGGCCGCGATTTCGTGCGACCCCACATTGATTTCGTCCACGCCGCGGCGTACCGTCGACACGGTGCGGGTCAGGCTTTCCTGCATGCGCTTGAGCGCCGCGAACAGCTGGCCGATCTCGTTGGTGTTGCGCACGTCCACGCGGGCAGTCAGGTCGCCGCCTGCGATGCGGTCGAAATGGTGGCCGGCTTCCTTCAGCGGCTGCAAGACGCGGCGGCGCAGGAACACATAGGTCGCGAACACCAGCAGCGCGGCGATGACGCCGCCTGCGCTGACGGCGATCAACACGAATTGATAGCGCACCTGCGCCACTTCATGCGCGTCCAGCATCTTGCTTGCGCGCCAGAAATCGAACCCTTCGACCGCGCGGGCGAAGCGGCCTTCCAGCGCGTCCTGCACCGTCTGCACCTGCTTCTGGTAGGCCGGCATGTCGGCCTTTTCCAGGGCGGCGACCAGCGGCGTCAGGCCTTGCTGAACCAGCGCGCCATACGACGCCTCGATTTCCTTGAGCGATTCGGCCGCTTCGGCAGGCTGCGGCAGCGTCTTGTAATACTCGAATTCGGCCTGGCCTTTGTTCATGGCCGCCTTGGCGCGCTCCAGCAGGCCCGTGGCCTCCGAAGACAGGCCTTGCGTCAGCAAGGTCGCCTGGCCGACGCTGCTGACGATATCCGCATAGTTGGCGGTGGCCGCACGGGCCAGGCCGTTCATGGAGTCCTTGTAGCTGGACACGACGCGGCCCACCGCATCGTCCAGTTCTTGCGATTGCTTGATTTCAGCCAGGGTCCCATTGCTGATGCGCAGCGACAGCACGCCAAGCGCCGCCCCGATCACCAACATGAAGGAGAAGAACGCCAGCACCCACAACAGGCTGCTGCGTATCGTCATGTTCGCGAAAAACTTGCGCATCACAAGAACCATCCCTTGACTGCAATCGTTAAAGGAAAGCGCCACATCGGATTCAATATGGCGCCTCTACCCCGCATTCCGGCCGGATTCCGATCAGGAAGCGGCCTTCTCCACCAGCGCCATTTCATCGCTGGTCATCATCTTTTCGATGTCCACCAGGATCAGCATGCGCTCATCCACGGTGCCCAGACCGGTCAGGTATTCGGTGGACAGCGTGGCGCCGAACTCCGGCGCCGGACGGATCTGGCCGGCGTTGAGCATCAGCACGTCGGACACGCCGTCGACCACGATGCCGACCACGCGGCGGTCCAGGTTCAGAATGATCACAACGGTCTGCTCGTTGTATTCGACCCGGTTCAGGTTGAACTTGATGCGCAGGTCGACGATCGGAACGATGATGCCGCGCAGATTCGTCACGCCCTTGATGAACGCGGGGACGTTGGCGATGCGGGTCACCGTGTCGGCGTCGTAGCCGCGGATTTCCTGCACTTTCAGGATGTCGATGCCGTACTCTTCATCGCCCAGCGTGAAGACCAGGAATTCGCTGCCGACATCTTCGTTGCGCGCGGATTGCGCTTGCGGTTTGGCTGCCATGATTTTTCAGTGCTCCATCAATTCAGAATGGCTTCGGGCTGCGACCAACGCTCACGGTTGGCGCGCGCAAGCGCAAATACGTCGACAATCAGCGCCACGCTGCCATCGCCCAGGATGGTGGCGGCGGAGATGCCGGGGACCTTGCGGTAATTCGACTCAAGGTTCTTGACCACGACCTGGTGCTGTCCGATCAGGTGATCGACCAGCAGCGCGAAACGGCGGTCTTCAGCCTGCATGATGACGGCGATGGCTTGCGTGGGATCAGTCTGGGCGTCGTTGACGGAGAACACGCGGTGCATCTCGACCAGCGGCAGGTATTCGCCGCGGACATGCATCACGCGCTCGTTGCCCGCCACCGAATAGATCTGGTCATTGGTCGGCTGCAGCGATTCCGTCACGTGGTTCAGCGGCAGGATGAAGGTCTCTTCTCCCACGCGCACCGACATGCCGTCCAGGATGGCCAGCGTCAGGGGCAGCACGATGCGGGTCGTCGTGCCGTTGCCCGGCTCGCAAGACAGCTGCACGTGGCCGCCCATGTCCTGGATGTTCCGGCGCACCACGTCCATGCCGACGCCGCGGCCGGAAATGTCCGTGACCTTTTCGGCCGTAGAGAAGCCCGGCGCGAAGATCAGTTGCCAGATTTCGTCGTCCGGCGAATTCTCGTTGACCGCCAGGCCTTGGGCCATGGCCTTCTTGAGGATCTTGTCCCGGTTCAGGCCGCCGCCGTCGTCGCTGACTTCAATGACGATGTTGCCGCCGTTATGCTGGGCGGACAATACCAGTTGCCCCACCGGATCCTTGCCGGCGGCGATGCGCTTTTCGGGCGTCTCGATGCCGTGGTCCAGGCTGTTGCGCACCAAGTGCGTCAGCGGGTCGATGATGCGTTCGATCAGGCTCTTGTCCAGCTCGGTCGCGCGGCCGTAGGTCTGCAGTTCGATCTGCTTGCCCATCTTGCTGGCGATGTCGCGCACCAGGCGAGGGAAGCGGCTGAACACGTAGTCCATCGGCATCATGCGGATCGACATCACCGCTTCCTGCAGGTCGCGGGCGTTGCGTTCCAGCTGTTCCATGCCGTTGAGCAGGCGGTCGTGCAGGACGGGATCCAACGTGGAGGCCGTCTGCGCCAGCATGGCTTGCGTAATGACCAGTTCGCCCACCAGGTTGATCACCTGGTCGACCTTTTCCACGCCCACGCGGATCGACGTGGATTCCTTGTCGGCATGCGCCGGGGCCGCCGGACGCGACGCGCGCGCCGCCGCCTGGGTGATGGCTTCGGCGGCAGCCGCCGATTCCGCCACCACCGGGGCCGCAGGCACGGGCGCCGCCGGGGCGGGCGCAGCCGCTGCCGCGGCATCGGCTGCCG
>NZ_DBHKZA010000154.1:0-3173 GCF_057314935.1 Achromobacter sp. | reverse complement strand
CGCCGCTTGGGCTGCCGGGGCCGCTTCGCGGCTGATGTTCAGTTGATCACCGTCGACGATGAAGCAGCACACGGCCTCGATGTCGTCCGGGGTGCAGGTGCTGTCCACCCACACCGTCAGGACGCCGTCGGCGCGTTCGCTGGCCTTGACCGTGCCCAGGTTGCCCATTTCTTCCAGCAAGGACGCCGCGTCCTTGTCGGACACCTTGGTGATCCGCACCTTCAGCGGCAGATTGCCGGCGTCTGCAGCCGCTTGCGCGGGGGCCGGTGCCGACACGGGCGCCGGTGCAGCCGCAACAGGTGCCGGTGCCGGCGCCGCAGCGGGTGCGGCCGCGGCCGCGGCAGGATCCTTATGCTCCAGCGCCAACTGCCTCAACACGGCGCAGATACGCTCAAACACGGCTTCATCGGGCTCTTCGGAGGCCCGGTAGGCATCCAGTTGGCTTTTGAGCACGTCTTTCGTTTCCAAGAAGATATCAATCATGTCCGTGCGCAGCGCCATTTCGCCGCGACGGATTGCGTCCAGAAGGTTTTCCAGCAGGTGGGTGGTGCCCGCAAGCTGCGTGAAGCAGCCGAATGTCGCCGCACCGCCCTTGATCGAGTGGGCCGCGCGGAAGATCGCGTTGAGCTGCTCGATGTCGGGCGCGCCCACATCCAGTTCCAGCAGCAACTGCTCCATCTGCGCGAGCAGCTCGTCCGCCTCGTCGAAAAAGGTCTCGTAAAACTGACTGAGGTCCAAACCAGAACTCATGACCCGTACGCCTTCATAAATGAACCTGCTTTACGCGCCGGCCTGCTCATCGAGCAGCTCGGTCGCCAATTCCACCAGCACATCGGGGTCGACCGGCTTGGACAGCCAGCCACAAACGCCCAGATCCCGGGCGGCCATCTTGCTACCCACGTCGTCTTCGGTGGTGAGCACCAGCACGGGCACGTCCAGGTACTGGTCCTGCTCGCGCAGGCCCTGGATCAGTTGCAACCCGCCCATGACCGGCATGTTCCAGTCGCTGACGACCAGGTCCACCGGGTGGTTCTTCGCCACTTCCAGCGCTTCCTGGCCATTGCCGGCCGTCAATACCTTCCATCCCGCGCCCGTCAGCGTCGCCTGAACGATCATCCGCATCGTCGCCGAATCGTCCGCCACCAGAATCGTTGCCGCCATTGCTATCGAACCCCTTCGGCGGGCGGCGCATTCGCCGCTTCGCCTTGCTTGGTTGCCGTCGCGGCCTGGGCGGCGGCTTGCACCGCCTCCACGGCCGTTCCCACCTCGCGGGCATCTTTCGCGCTGACGTCCGCCGCGGCGGCGTTCTCGTTTTCGATGCGCTTCTGGGTGTTCATATTGAGCACCACGAGGCTGATACGTCTATTAACGGCCGCGTAAGGATCATCTTTAACCAGACTCATGCTGGAAGACAGCCCCTGGATGCGCATGACCTTGCTTTCGTTCATGCCGCCGGCCACCAGTTCCTGGCGGGACGCGTTGGCGCGGTCGGCGGAAAGCTCCCAATTACTGTAGGCGCGCTCGCCGCGCGCATATTGCGAGGCGTCCGTGTGACCCGAAATGCTGACCTTGTTCGGCAGCTCGTTCAGCACCGGCCCCAATTCCCGCAGGATGTCGCGCATATAGGGCTGCACTTCCGCGCGGCCGGTCGCGAACATCGGGCGGTTCTGGTTGTCGATGATCTGGATGCGCAGGCCTTCCGTCGTCAGGTCGATCAGCAGCTGCGGCCTGAAGCTCTTCAGGACAGGGCTGGTATCGATGACGTTCTCAAGCCGCTTCTTCAGGTTTTCCAGGCGGTGCTGCTCGCGGCGCTCCGCGTCGCCCATGGGCTGCGCTTCGACGCGGTTGCCCTGGGCGCGGCGCACATCGCCCTCGCTGCGCAGGGGATCTTGCCCTCCCCCCGGCACCGCGCTGGTTTCGGCCGAGTTGTTGGGCCCGCCCATGATCGCCACGCGCAACGGCATGCGGAAATACTCCGCGATGCCCTTGAGTTCTTCGCGCGGCACGATGCTGATCAGCCACATCACCAGGAAAAACGCCATCATCGCCGTGATGAAGTCGGCGTAAGCGATCTTCCAGCTGCCCCCGTGGTGCCCACCGCCCTTTACCTTCTTGCGGCGGATCACCACACGGTGGTTGTTTACCGTGCTCATGGCCCGCTCCGTCAGGCCTTGCCGGTCGCGGTCGACTTGGTTTGCCGGACGTGCTCTTCCAGCTCACCGAAGGTCGGACGCACGGACGAGAACAGCACCTTGCGGCCGAACTCCACCGCCAACTGGGGCGGGTAGCCGTTCATGCTGGCCAGCAGCGTGGTCTTGATGCATTCCAGCACTTTCATGGCTTCGTCCGTCCGGCGCTCGACGCGCGAGGCCAGCGGCCCCACGAAGCCGTAGGCCAGCAAAATACCCAGGAACGTGCCGACCATGGCCTTGGAGATCAGGTCGCCCAGGATCGCGGGCGGCTGGTCCACGGCGGCCAGCGCCTTGATCACGCCCAGCACCGCGGCCACGATGCCGAATGCGGGCAGGCCATCGGCCATCTGGTGCAACGCGTGCGCCGGAACTTCGCGTTCATGGCGATAGGTCTCGATTTCCTCGTCCATGAGCGTTTCGATTTCGAACGAGCTCATGTTGCCGCTGATCATGATGCGCAGGTAGTCCGTGATGAACTCCATGAGCTTCGCGTCTTTGGCGATGCGGGGATATTCGCTGAAGATCGGGCTGGAGGCCGGATCCTCGATATGCGATTCGATGGCCATCAGGCCTTCGCGACGCGCTTTATTCAGCAATACATACAGGAGCGCCATCAGCTCCATGTACACGTCCTTGCCGTAGCGCGAACTCTTGAGCGCGTCAGGCAGCGCCTTCTTGACCAGCATCAGCGACTTTTTGCTGTTGCCGGCCAGGAACGCCCCTAGGGCCGAACCAAAGATCAGCGTCAGCTCGAAGGGCTGGTAAAGCGCGCCCAAATGGCCGCCCAGCGCTATGAAGCTACCGACGACCGACACGATCACCACGAGAAAACCGATAACAATCAACACATCAGGCCCCTGCCAACGAAGTCTAAAACTGGCGTCAATGATCCCCTGTTCCCCCCGACCCAAAAAGGCGGGTTACGGGGAGTTTTCCAGGGCTTTTGATGTATTTGGCCGTCGCAGGCCCGGGCGCGGGCGC
>NZ_DBHKZA010000153.1:0-6461 GCF_057314935.1 Achromobacter sp. | reverse complement strand
ATTTCAGGGGGCTTTCTTTTTTTTCGGCGGTTCAGCTGGTGTATGGTTGCTGCATTCCGCAACACGGAGAGGACTATGAGCTGGATCGTCGGCCGCTACACGGCCTTTATCTTGACCCTGGCGGGCGCCGCCGTCACCGCCGTGCTGGCGTTCACGAGTTCGCCCTGGTGGCTGTGGGCGGCCGTTCCGTTGGCGATGCTGGGGGCGCTTGGCGTCTATGACCTGATCCAGACCCGCCACGCCATCCGGCGCAACTATCCTGTCCTGGGCAATCTGCGTTTCCTGTTCGAATTCATCCGCCCCGAGATCCGCCAGTACTTCCTGGAAGACGACACGCAGGCCGCGCCGTTCTCGCGCGCGCAGCGCTCGATCGTGTACCAGCGTGCCAAGCGCGAAATCGACAAGCGGCCGTTCGGCACGCAGGAAGACGTCTACGGGGACCGTTACGAATGGATCAACCATTCCATGTCGCCTTCGCACATCAACGACACGGACTTCCGCGTCACGGTGGGTGGGCCCGACTGCAAGCAGCCCTATTCCATGTCGGCGTTCAACGTGTCGGCCATGAGCTTCGGCGCGCTGTCGGCCAACGCCA
Source organism: Achromobacter sp. (assembly GCF_057314935.1). Lineage (NCBI taxonomy): Bacteria > Pseudomonadati > Pseudomonadota > Betaproteobacteria > Burkholderiales > Alcaligenaceae > Achromobacter > Achromobacter sp. Next base: position 5,866 of record NZ_DBHKZA010000153.1, on the reverse strand, counting down.
TCCTGGCGCTGAACGAAGGGGCGCGCCAGGGCAATTTTGCGCATGACACCGGCGAAGGCGGCATCAGCCGCTATCACCGCCAACCGGGCGGCAGCCTGGTATGGAACATCGGTTCGGGCTACTTCGGTTGCCGCGACGAGCACGGCGCATTCTCGGAGGAAGCCTTCGTCAAGAACGCCTGTACGCCGCAGGTGAAGATGATCGAGATCAAGCTGTCCCAAGGCGCCAAGCCGGGGCACGGCGGCATCCTGCCCGCGGGCAAGGTCACGCCCGAAATCGCGGAGGCCCGTGGCGTCGCCGCGTGGCAGGACTGCAATTCTCCAGCCAGCCATTCGGCCTTCGACACGCCCATCGGGCTGATGAAGTTCGTGGCACGCTTGCGTGAACTGTCCGGCGGCAAGCCGGTGGGGTTCAAGTTCTGCGTGGGCCACCCGTGGGAATGGTTCGCTATCGTCAAGGCCATGCTGGAGACCGGCATCACGCCGGACTTCATCGTGGTGGATGGCGCCGAAGGCGGCACTGGCGCGGCACCCGTGGAGTTCGTCGACCACGTCGGCACGCCGCTGCGCGAAGCGCTGCGTCTGGTGCACAACACGCTGATCGGCGTGAACCTGCGCGACCGCATCAAGCTGGGCGCGTCAGGCAAGATCATCACCGCGTTCGACATGGCGCGCGTCATGGCCATGGGCGCCGACTGGTGCAACGCCGCGCGCGGCTTCATGTTCGCCATCGGCTGCATCCAGGCGCAGGCTTGCCATACCGGCAAATGCCCCACGGGCGTCACCACGCAAGACCCCATGCGCCAACGCGCGCTCGTCGTGCCGGACAAGGCGCAGCGCGTGGCTTACTTCCACAGCAACACGCTGCACGCCCTGGCGGAACTGCTGGCCGCCGCAGGCCTGACGCACCCCAACCAACTGCGTCCGCACCACATCGCGCGCCGCATCTCCTCCAGTGAAATCCGGCTGCTGTCAGCGCTGTTCCCGGAATTGGCCCCAGGCGAACTGCTGCGCGGCGAATTCCGCCATCAGGTGTTCCGGGTGGGCTGGGCGATGGCGCAAGCGCAGTCGTTCCAACCGACGCGCGACATCACCACGGCGCTGGCCGAACAGCACGTCTAACCCTACGCAAAGGCGGATGTCCGGACGCTATAGCCAGCGCTCGAACATCCGCGAAAAGAATTCCATGAACCGGTCGTCGGCGCCGCGGTCGCGCCAGTCTTCGGGCGTGATCTGCACCGAGTCGGCCACGTCGCGCTGGAACAAGGCCTCCATTTCGCCGGCGAATTCGGGGCCCAGCACCACCGCATTGATTTCGTAATTCAGCGCGAAGCTGCGCCAGTCCATATTGCTGGAACCCACGGTGGACCACACGCCGTCCACGACCGCCGTCTTGGCGTGCAGCAAGGCGTCGCGCCGCTCGTAGAGCTTCACGCCGGCGCGCAGCAAGTCCGTGTAGTGCGAACGCCCCGCGTTGAACACCAGCGACGAATCGCTGAACCCAGGCAGCACCAGCACCACGTCCACGCCGCGGCGCGCGGCGTCAGACAGCACGTCGATGAACGCCGGATCGGGCACGAAGTACGCCATCGTGATGTGGATGGATTTCTGCGCGCTCTCGAACGCGGACATCAGCGTCAGGTAGACCGTATAGCCGTCGCTGCGATCGGGCTGATTGGCCAGGATGCGCACGCGAGTGTCGCCCGCTGCCGGCGCGATCGGTGCGCCTCCCGCGGCAAGCGGCTCGTCGGACTGCGACGCCCAGCCGGCCTGGATGACCTGTTCAAGCTGCGCGACCGCCGGCCCTTCGATGCGCAGGTGGGTATCGCGCCACGGCGCCGTCTTCGCATCGCCCCCGCCCTTGCTTTCGCCTTTGCCCCCGCCGCGCACCGGAGTGGACCCCGCGCCCGACCCCGAGCCGCCCCCCGGCGAAGATTCGTACACGCTGCTGACGTTGATGCCGCCCAGGTAGCCAACCTTGCCGTCCACCACCAGCACTTTGCGGTGGTTGCGCTGATTGGGCGACCAGCCTGCCCGCGCACTGGCCGGATTGACGGGATTGAACACCGCCACCTGCACGCCCGCGTCCCGCAAGCGCTGGAACAGCGCATCCGGCGTCTTGATCGTGCCCACCGCGTCCACCATCAAGGCCACGCTGGCCCCGCGGTTGCGCGCCGCGATCAGGGCCTCGGCGAACCTCGCGCCCTCGGCGTCATCGTCGAAAATATAGGTTTCCATGTGCACGTACCGGCGAGCCTGCCCGATCGATTGCAGCATGGCCTGGTAGGTGCTGGGGCCGTCGGCCAACAACCGGACACGGTTGCCCGCCGACAGCGGCGAACCACTGACGGCCTGCTCGACGGCCAGATGGCGCGCCAGGAAATCGTCTTTGGGAGTCTTCGGATCGGCCGCGATGCCTTGACCGCGGCGATAGCTGTCGCGGGCCGCCTCGGCAGACAGGCCCGCTTGCGCCTTGCGCGCATCCCGTTCCTGCGCGTCCGGCACACTGGCGCAAGCGGCCAGCATGGAGACGGCGCAGGCCACGAACAGCGCATGTGCCCAGCGGCGCGCGCCGGGCAGCCATGAAGCCGCGCCCGAGCGCAATCCGCGCCGGCGCGCGGCCGGCGGCGGAGGCAGCACTGGCGGCCTCATGGCGAGACCGGCTTAGCGCCTGCCGCTTGCCACCAGGCAGCCCAGCAGCGCGCCGACCAGGGCTGCCACGCCGACGGACTTCCACGCATGTTCGTGCACGTACTCGTCGGCGTACGCCGTGGCACGGCGGGCGCGTTCGCGCGCCGCGCCTTCCCAGTCGCCCGCGTGGTCGCGGGCCTCGGCCAACTGCTGCTTCAGGCGAGCGCGGGCCGATTCGATTTCGGAGCCGGTATAGGAAGCCGTCGAACGCAAGAGGTCTTCCGTGCCAGCCAGCAGCTCATGGAAGCTGTCGTTGACCCGGTCGCGATGCAAAGCCATCTCGGCGCGTTGGTGCTTTCGATTCATAGTCGCTCCTTGTGAAGGTATTGGGCCTGCCCTTGTGCCGCCGCCCTGACGCGATTGCGCGTCCGCGACGCCATCCGGTTGACCATGTCCCCATTGTGCCGATCATTCGCCGGCACCGCCCGAGCTTTGGCAACCAGCGGTAAACCGATATTTCAGCGGAGCGAAACTTGCTGGGCGATTGCCGGGGCTAGCCGGGCCTGCTTTGCGCCGCGGCCGGCCGATTTCGTAAAAGTCCATTGCATTCAGCGGCTTAGCGCTTGACAGCGCGACCCCACTAGCCGCGACAATAGCCCTTTGCAATGCGATTCAACCGCCTCAAAAAAGGAAGTGAACGCATGGTTTCCCCTTCAGCAGTGCTGGCCCACACCGCGCAGGAATATCAGGCGCGCCCCTCCGTGGCCTTGAGCGCCGAACAAGTCGAACTGCGTGACGGCTTGCTGGATCACCCCGCTCATATCGATCCCAAATTCCTGTACGACGCGCTGGGCTCATCGCTTTTCACCGCCATCACCCAGTTGCCCGAGTACTACCCCACCCGCTGCGAAGCCGAGATCTTCCAGCGGCACGGCCAGGACATCGCGCGCCATATCGGCCCGGTGCAATCCATGATCGACCTGGGAGCGGGCGATTGCGTCAAGGCCGAGCGGCTGTTCGCCAGCCTGCGTCCGCGCCATTACGTGCCCATCGATATCTCCGCCGACTACCTCGAGGCCGCCGTGCGGCGCCTGCGGCTCTCCTATCCCGACCTGCGCGTGACCGCCATCGGGCAGGACTTCTCGCAAGCGCTGGCCTTGCCGTCCGGAATTCCCCCGGAACAGCGGCTGTTCTTCTACCCGGGCTCCAGCATCGGCAACCTCAGCCCTGACGACGCGCACGCCATGCTGCAGCGGATACGCGCGCAATGCGATGGCGGCGGCCTGCTGGTAGGCGTGGATCGCGTCAAGCCCAGGCAGGTCCTGGAGCCCGCTTACGACGACGCGCTGCACCTGACTGCGGCTTTCAACCTGAACCTGCTGCGCCACGTGAACCAGGTGCTGGACACCGACTTCAACGTGGGCGACTGGCGCCATGTCGCGCTGTTCAACGCCGCGCGCTCCCGCATCGAAATGCATCTGGAAGCGCAACGCGCGCTGCACGTGGCCTGGCCCGGCGGCGAACGCGACTTCAGCGCCGGCGAACGCATCCACACCGAGAATTCCTACAAGTTCACCCCGCAGGCCTTTTCCGACCTGCTGCAAAGCGCCGGGTATCGCGACGTTGCCCATTGGTCGGATTCTCGCGGCTGGTTTTCGGTTTTCAGCGCCCGCGCCTGACGCGGGCCCCCATCAACGCCACTGGAGGATCGCCATGGAACCTGCCTGCCTGCTGACTCACCCCGCCACCGGACCGTATGCCAGCGGACAGGCCGGCCAGCACGACCGCTTCGATGCGGTGCGAACCACCAGCACGGCGCTTGCCGCGCCGCTCAGCCCGGAAGACTGCCAGGTGCAATCGATGCCCGATTGCAGCCCAGTCAAATGGCATCTAGCGCACACCACCTGGTTCTTCGAGACCTTCCTGCTGACGCAATTCCATCCGCCCTACACGATGTTCCATCCGCAGTACCGGATGCTGTTCAACTCCTACTACAACGCGATCGGCGCCAAGCATCCGCGCCCGCAACGCGGCCTGCTCTCTCGGCCCTCGCTGGCCGACGTGCTGCAGTACCGCCAGCACGTGGACCGCGCCATGCACGATTTGATCTCGCGGCTGGGCGGCAACGACCCGGATTTCGACGCGCTGCTGGAATTGGGCCTGAACCACGAGCAGCAGCATCAGGAACTGATCCTGACCGACGTGAAGCACATGCTGTCGGCCAATCCGCTGAAACCGGCATATGTGGCCGCCGGCTCGCCCGCCCTTCCGCCAGGCACGCCGGCGGGCTGGACGCGCTATGGCGGCGGCATCAGCCGCATCGGCCACGACGGCCACGGCTTCGGCTTCGACAATGAAGGCCCCGCCCACGAGGTGCTGCTGGCGCCGTTCCATCTGGCAGACCGCCTCGTCACGCAGCACGAATTCCTGGCCTTCATCCGCGACGGCGGCTACAAGCGGCCTGAACTCTGGCTGTCGGCCGGGTGGGATCGCGTTTGCGCGGAAGGCTGGCGCGCCCCGCTGTACTGGGAGGGTCAGCGCGACGAGTGGCGCATGTTCACGCTGCGCGGCATGCAGGACCTGGAATTGCAGGCGCCGGTCACCCATGTCAGCTACTACGAGGCCGACGCGTATGCGCGCTGGGCCCGCGTGCGCCTGCCGCGAGAGGCTGAATGGGAGCACGCCGCCCGGCAACTGGCCGACCCCGTGTTTCCCGGCCGCGCGAACATGCTGGAAAACGGCCACCTGGACCCACGCCCCGCGCCGGCACGCAACGGCTCGGGCGGCCCCGTGCAGTTGTTCGGCGACGCCTGGGAATGGACGGCCAGCGCCTATGACGGCTACCCCGGCTACAAGCCCGACGCAGGCGCGGTCGGCGAATACAACGGCAAATTCATGTGCAACCAGTACGTGTTGCGCGGTGGCTCCTGCGCCACGCCGCGCGATCACATCCGCGCCAGTTACCGCAATTTTTTCCCGCCCGAAGCCCGGTGGCAATTCTCGGGCATCCGGCTTGCCCGGGACGCGTGAAACGCCCCTTCAAATTTTTGCCCACCCCCCGCTTGCATGGCAAAAAAGTTTCGTGCTAGAATTTCGTTCTTCGTTGCTCAGGGCCACAAAACAAGCACTGATTGACGAAGAAAGAAGCAAGACCCAGATGGCGCATTAGCTCAGCCGGTTAGAGCGACGGAATCATAATCCGCAGGTCCCCTGTTCGAATCAGGGATGCGCCACCA
>NZ_DBHKZA010000152.1:5725-6794 GCF_057314935.1 Achromobacter sp. | reverse complement strand
TACTGCATGATGGCCCGCCCCGGCGTGCTGCGCGTCAGGTCGTGGCCGATCATCGGGTGTTCGGTGTCCACGCCGATGAGCGACAGCAGGGTCGGCGGCAGGTCGATCTGGCTGATCAGGCGGTCGTCGCGGCGCGCCTCGATGCCGGCGCCCAGGATCACGGCCGGGATATGGAAGTGGCGCACGGGCACCAGGCTGGCGCCGAATACGCGGGAATCGTGGTCGGCCGCCACCAGAAAGACGGTGTTTTCCCAGTAGGGCGACGCCTTGGCGCGTTCGAAGAAGCGGCCCAGCGCCCAGTCGGCGTAGCGCACGGTGTTTTCCACGGTGGCCGGGTTGCCTTCGGTCTGGATGCGGCCGGCGGGGTATTCCCACGGCGAATGGTTCGACACGCTGAAGGCCAGCGTGAAGGTGGGCTGGTCGGCGTCTTCCCGCAGCAAGCGGTCCAGCTGGTTGAACATGTCTTCGTCCGACGCGCCCCAGGTGCCCACGAAGGCCGGGTCCACGAAGTCGGCGCGGTCAACGATCTGCTTGAAGCCGTTGCCCAGGAAAAAACCCTTCATGTTGTCGAAGTGCGATTCGCCGCCATAGATGAAGCGCGAATGGTAGCCGTGGCGGCCCAGCAGATCGGCCAACGAGAAGAAGCCACGTTGTGAGCGGGGCAGTTTCAGCACCGCTTGCGCGGGGGTGGGCAGAAAGCCGGTGACCACCGCTTCCAGCCCGCGCACCGAGCGGGTGCCGGTGGCGTAGGCGCGCGTGAAGGCCCACGATTCCCGTGCCAGCGCGTCCAGCTCCGGCGTGAGGTCGGCGCCGCCCAGGTCCGCGCTGTACTGCGCGCCCAGGCTTTCTTCCAGGATGATCACCAGGTTGAGCGGACGCGGCGTCTTGCGCGTGGCGGGCTGGCGATGCAGGCTGGGGTAGTCGGGGTTGGAAGGCGGGTTGGGCAGTTGGGCCTGTGCCAGCACCAGGTCGTGCATCTTGGCGTCGTCCATGCCGCCGTACACGTCCGATGCCGACTTCTCGTTCTTCATGCTGTAGATGGCGTAGAACACGTTGTAAAGCGAGTTCA
>NZ_DBHKZA010000152.1:2889-5625 GCF_057314935.1 Achromobacter sp. | reverse complement strand
GATGAAGGCGGCCAGGTACCAGTAGCCGGCGAGGGTCGCGGCGATAGGGAAGTGCCCCAGCAGGGGCGACAGCACCGCCGGCAGCGCGGCCAACACGGCGATCTGGTGCGCGTCGATGCGCAGGCCGCCCAACAGCAGCGGGAACAGGCCGCCGGCATTGCGCACGCGCTGCCATTGCCAGGCGGCCAGCGCCAGGCGGCTCAGCGTCAGCAGCGCAAACGCCGCGACCACGAAAATCAAGGTTGAATGCCGCATCGGGCCTCCAGGTTGTTCTGCTGTCCGACCCGATGGGGCGGCATCAATCGTCCGCGCATTGGAGCAGGGCGCGCGTCGAAAATTCAGTGAGTTACTGCCTTCCGGTCACTTTCCGGGGGTCATAGCCATTTCGTTTTGTAACTGCCTGGCGCCAGGGCGGGAACACGGCGTGCTGCGCAAACCCGCAGGCGGCGATGCGTCGCCGCGCGACGCTGGCCGCCCCGACGTTTTGCAGGCGGAAAGATCCGCACACATTATGGGGCCGGTTGGCTTAACCCTTGCGGTGCGCCGCGATACCCTTACCGGTAACAGAGGGCCGGCGGTCGGAAGCCGGCCACAACGCCAAGGATAATAGCCATGACGCGCACAAGAAAAATAGCGATCGGGATTGTAGGGGGTCTGGCCCTCGTCGTGCTGGTGCTGGCAGTAGTGATTGCCACTTTCGACTGGAACCGGGCCAAACCCATGATCAACGAGCGCGCCAGCGCCGCCATCGGCCGACCTTTCGCCATCAACGGCGACCTGAGCGTCAAATGGGAGCGCGAGCCCGACGAAGGCGGCTGGCGGGCCTGGGTGCCCTGGCCGCACATCATCGCCAACGATATTTCGGTAGGCAACGCGCCGTGGGCGAAAGCGCCTGCCTTCGCCACGCTCAAGCGCGGCGAGTTCAGCCTGGCGCTGCTGCCGCTCTTGAGCCAGCGCGTGGTCATCCGCCGCATCCAGCTGACAGAACCCGCCGCAGACCTGGAGCGGCTGGCCGATGGCCGCGCCAACTGGGTCTTCACTTTGCCAGAGACCGGCGAGCCCTCTCCGTGGGTGCTGGACATCAACGAAATCGGATTCGACAAGGGCCGGGTCGGCCTGGTCGACGAGGTCCTCAAGGCCGACCTGACCGTGCTGGTGGACCCGTTGGGCAAACCGGTGCCCTTCGCGGACGTGGCCGGCGCCGCCTTCGTGCCCGAGGACGGTGCGGCGCCCGTGCCGCGCGACTACGTGTTCGGTTGGAAGGTGGACGGCAAGTTCAAGGGGCTGGCCACCAAGGGCGAAGGCAAGGTCGGCGGGATGCTGGCCTTGCAGGACGCCAAGCAGCCGTTTCCCGTGCAGGCGGATGTGGCGATCGGAGGCACCAAGGCCTCGGTGACCGGAACCTTGACCGATCCCGCCAACCTGGGCGCGCTCGACCTGCGGCTGAAACTGTCGGGCGCCTCGATGGCGCAGCTGTATCCGCTGACGGGCGTGACCCTGCCCGATACGCCGCCGTACGCTACCGACGGGCACTTGGTCGCCAAGCTCAACAACCCTGGCGGCGCCGTGTTCGACTACAAGGATTTCAATGGCAAGGTGGGCAACAGCGACCTGCATGGCGACATCACCTTCGCCTTGGGCGCGCCGCGGCCGAAACTCACTGGCAAGCTGTCGTCGAAACAGCTGCGCATGGTCGACCTGGGGCCGCTGATCGGCGTGCCCGCGGGCGGCACGGCGGCGGCGCCCGCCGACCGCGCCAAGGATGCGCCTGCCAAGCCCAAGGGCGGCAAGGTGCTGCCGACGCAGGCTTTCCGCACCGACCGCTGGCGCGACATGGACGCCGACGTCACGCTCAACGCAGGGCGCATCGTGCATGACAGCAAGCTGCCGCTGTCCGATCTGTCCGTGCACGTGGTGTTGCAAGACGGCAAACTGACGCTGGACCCGTTCCGTTTCGGCATTGCCGGCGGCAATATCAACGGCACCATCAAGCTGGATGGCGCCAACGAAGCGCTGACAGGGCGCGTCGATCTGCAGGCGCGTCGCCTGCGTTTGAAGCAGCTGTTTCCCGCGACGGAAGCCATGCAGAAGACGCTGGGCGAATTGAACGGCGACCTGGCGATCAGCGGCACCGGCAATTCGGTGGCGGCGTTGTTGGGCTCGGCGACGGGCGACGTGAAAATGCTGGTCAACGACGGCGTCATCAGCCGCAGCCTGATGGAGATCGCCGGGCTGAACGTCGGCAACTACGTCATGTCCAAGCTGTTCGGCGACGACGAAGTGAAAATCAATTGCGGCGCGGCCGATCTCGCCATGAAGAACGGCGTGATGACGCCGCGCGTGTTCGTGTTCGATACGGAGAACGCGCTGATCAGCATCACCGGCACTGCCGATTTCAAGAACGAAACCATGGATATGGACATCACGCCGGACAGCAAGGGCTTTCGCATCTTCTCGTTGCGCTCGCCGTTGTACGTGCGTGGCACCTTCGGTTCGCCGGACGTGGGCGTGCACGTGCTGCCGCTGGCCGCGCGTGGCGCAGGCATGGTGGCATTGGGCGTGCTGCTGACGCCGGCGGCGGGCTTGCTGGCGCTGATCGCGCCCAGCACCACCGACGAGAACGCCTGCGGCCCGCTGCTGGAACAGATGCGCAAACCGCCCAAGGCACCGGCGCCCGTCGCGCCGAAGGGAAAATAGCGGCAAGCCCGGCGGAGGCGTCCGGCGGATCAGCCCGGC
>NZ_DBHKZA010000152.1:0-2789 GCF_057314935.1 Achromobacter sp. | reverse complement strand
TCAGCCCGGCGACGCGCGGCGCGATCCGTCGCGCGCGTCGTCGTCAGCCACGCACACCGTGTTGCGGCCATGGTTTTTCGCGTAGTACAGCGCCTGGTCCGCGCGTTGGAAAACGGCGTCCAGCGTGGCGCCGTGGTCCGGAAAGCGCGCCACGCCCACGGAGGCGGTGATGGGCGAACTGATGGCGCCCGGCGCGGGTTGCGCGGCCAGACGCTGGCGCAGGCGCTCGGCGGCCGACACGGCCGCGGCCAGCGATGCGCCCGGCATCAGGATGACGAATTCCTCCCCGCCCGAGCGCGCCAGCGTGTCGCCGCTTCGCGAGCCTTCGCTCATCAGCGTGGCCAGGGCCTGCAGCGCGCGGTCGCCGGCCGTGTGGCCATAGCGGTCGTTGATGCCCTTGAAGTGGTCGATGTCCAGGACCATCAGCGCAACCGGGGATTCGTCGGCTTGCAGCATCGCAAGCGCCTCGTCCAGGCCGCGCCGGTTCAGCAGCCCCGTCAGCGTGTCAGTGGTGGTTTCGCGGCGCAGGTCGCGGATCTTGTGATGGATCGATGCCAGTCCCATCAGCAGCGCGCGCTTGAGCTGTGCCGCTTCGAAATACCAGGAGCGCACGTTGCGGATGCGGGCTGCCGAGTCCGGATCCTGCATGTGCCGCGCGATGCCCGCCAGCTCGCCCAGCGGACGCGCGATCCAGCGCGACAGCAGCCAGATCAGGATCACCGACAGCAACAGCAGCGGCAGGGCATTGCGGGCGGTGGCCATGAGCAGGTCGCTCAAAGGTTGCAGCGTGCTTTCCACCGGACGCTGCGCAATGAGGCTCCAACCGGTGCTCGGCACCGGCGCATAGCCCGCCAGCATGTCGCGGCCCTGGCTGTCCGTGAAGCGCCGCTCTCCGGTTTCCCCGCGCCGGGCGGCTGCGAAGATCTCGTCGTCGGGCGCCTTGTGCCCCAGCCGGCTTCGGTCGGGGTGAAAGATCAGCGTGCCGTTGCGGTCCATCACGTACAGGAAGGAATCGTCGCGGTAGAAATGCTGGCCCAGCAGGCGGTCCAGCACATTGTCTTCATGCAGGTACAGCGTGCCCGCGATATAGCCAAGATAGCGATAGTCGCGGGAAAAGATGGGGTAGGAGTACAGGATCAGCCAGCGGCCGGTGCTGGTCTGGTAGGGCTCGCTGATGATGGGCTGCTTGGTGCGGATGGCGGTCTTGGAGGCGTCGCTCGTCAACTGCTGGCCCAGCAGTTCCGGATAGGCGGAAGAGACGGCGATCACCTTGCCCTGCGGCGACACCACCACGCTGGAATTGAAGTGCCCCAGTTGTTCCTGCTGGCGCCGCGTTTCTTCGGCCATCAGCGCGGGCCGGGCTTCCATGTCAGCCAGCACGTCGGCGCTGTAGGCCAGATACCGTCGTACGTCGGTCAGGAAGGTATCGGTCGCCGAGGCCAGTTTGGACGCATAGACGCGATTGACCTCCAGCGCGTTGTGCAGCAACAGGTCGCGCTGCACCAGATAACTGGCATGCAGGCCGCCGGCCAGCACCAGGATGACCGACAGCAGGCTGATCCACAGGATCAGGCGCCGAAGGTCGATGCGGAACATGGCCGACTCCGTCAGGAACGCGCGGGGCCCGGCGGAACGCCGGAAGGGGGCATGCCCCCGGTCAGTGCGTCCCAGGCGCACATGGCCTGGCGCGCCACCGCTTGCAGCGTCTTGCGCGTGGCGCCGTCGCGCGCCTGGATGGACATGCCGTGCAGCACGGTCGTGTAGAAAGCCGCGAGGCTCTTCGTGTCGGCGCCGCCAGGCAGTTCGCCCTGCGCGACGCCCGCGTTCAGCCGGGCCAGGATGCGGCCTTGCATGTCGCGGCGGTTGTCGCACAGGAAGCCGCCGACGCTGGCGTGGTTGACGCTGCCTGAGGGCGCGCCCAGCACGATCATGCAGCCGGGCGGCAGGCCGGGGGCGGTGAAGCGTTCGGCTGCGGCCAGCAGCATGGACTGGATGCCGCCGCGGGCAGTGGGCGCGTCTTGCAGCGCGCGGCGGGACGACCCGCCTTCTGTCTCACGGTAAAGCTCGACCGCTTCGCGAAATAGTCCTTCTTTTGAGCCGAATGCGCCATAAAGGCTAGGCGAGTTGATGCCCATCGCTTCCGTCAGATCGGTTAGCGATGCTCCTTCATATCCCTTCGACCAGAAGACTTCCATGGCCTTTTGCAAGGCCTGGGCCCGGTCGAAGTTCCGGGGGCGCCCACGTTCTGCCATGGCGCGATTTTACTCGTGACCGATATTTTGTGTTGATCGATAAAAAAATCGTTGACGAATGTGATCCGACGCGGCGATGATATTTGTACTGATCACTACAAATTAAGGACGAACGATGGGCAATCTGACTGGGAAAGTGGCTTTCGTGACGGGCGGCAGCCGGGGCATCGGCGCGGCCATCGTGCGGCGCCTGGCGGCCGACGGCGCCGACGTGGCGTTCACCTATGTCAGTGCGGCGTCCGCGGACGCCGCGCAGGCGCTCGCCAAGGAACTGACGGTGGATGGGCGCCGGGCGCGCGCCATCCAGGCCGATTCCGAAGACGCGCTGGCGGTGCGCCAAGCGGTGGAAGCGGCCATCAAAGAGTTGGGACCCGTGGATGTGCTGGTCAACAACGCCGGGATATTTGTCGCAGGCCTGATCGGCGACACCAGCATGGACGACTACGAGCGAACGATGGACATCAACGTGCGTGCGCCTTTCGTCGCCATCCGCACGGCGCAGGCGTCGATGCCCGATGGCGGGCGCATCATCAATAT
>NZ_DBHKZA010000151.1:2909-6990 GCF_057314935.1 Achromobacter sp. | reverse complement strand
TCAATCGCCGCCCGGACGGCGGCGGATGATCTTGAAGGTGGCGGTGGCGCGCGCGACCAGTTCGCCATCGGCGCGGCGGATGTCGCCTTCACAGAAAGCGATGGACGCGCCGCGGCGCAGGCAGCGTGCCTCGATTACCAGGTTGCCCGTGCCGGGCGACAGGAACGTGGTGTTCATGTCGATGGTGGCCATGCCTTCGGTGGCGTCGGCCGAGCCGCGGGCGGCTGCGCTGAGCGTGAAGTCCAGCACGCTCATCAGCGTGCCGCCATGCACGTCGCCGCGGCTGTTGGTCAGGTCTTCGCGCCAGGGCAGCGAGGTGCGGGCGTAAGCCGGCGCGATGCTTTCGGGCACCAGGCCGATGAAGGTCATGAAGGGTATCGTCAGGCCAAAGTAATCGGTTTGGGCAGGTGCGGTCATGGATCGGTTGTGGGCGGAATGGGAAAGCGGGATCAGCCGGTCATAATATATTTTTTTGCAGTGGCCGCCAGCGCATCGCCGGGCCGGCCACTTGTCCCCAAGCGGAATGTCTGAACTTATGCGCAAGATCGTGCATGTGGACATGGATGCGTTCTACGCGTCCGTGGAGCAGCGCGACAACCCTGAACTGCGTGGCAAGCCGGTGGTCGTGGCCTGGACCGGCCCGCGTTCGGTCGTGTGCGCCGCGTCGTACGAAGCCCGGCGCTTCGGCATCCACTCGGCCATGTCCGCGGTCCGCGCGGAACGGCTTTGCCCGCAGGCCATCTATGTGCCGCCGGATTTCAATCGCTACCGCGAGGTGTCGCGCCAGATCCGCCAGATTTTCGCCCGCCATACCGACCTGATCGAACCGCTGTCGCTGGACGAGGCCTATCTGGACGTCACGATCAACAAGTGCGGGCTGCCATCGGCCACGGAAGTGGCGCAGGTCATCCGGCACCAGATCCGGGAAGAAACCGGGCTGACGGCATCAGCGGGCATCGCGCCCAACAAGTTCCTGGCCAAGATCGCGTCCGACTGGAACAAGCCCGACGGCCAGTTCGTGGTCCGGCCGGGCAAGGTGCTGGAATTCCTGCAACCCTTGCCGGTGCGCAAGGTGCCCGGCGTGGGCAAGGTGACGCAGGCCCGACTGGAGCAACTGGGCATCCACACCGTCGGTGACCTGGCGACGCACAGCGCGGAAGAGCTTGAACACTACTTCGGCCGTTACGGCAGGCGCCTGTACGAATTGGCGCGCGGCATCGACGAGCGCGAGGTGCAGACCGACCAGCCTTTGCAGCAGGTGTCCGCGGAGACGACATTTTCAGAAGACATCCGGCTGGATGCGCTGGGCGACGCCATTGACCGCATGGCCGACCGGGTGTGGGACCAGGCGCTGAAGAAGGGCGCGCTGGGGCGGACGGTGGTGCTCAAGTTGAAGACCGACCGTTTCCGCATCCTGACGCGCAGCCAGACCAGCCCGAATCCGCCGGGATCGGCGGCGGAACTCGCCGCCGTGGCCAGGCTGCTGTGCGAACGCGTGGAATTGCCGCCGGAAACCCTGTACCGGCTGGCAGGGGTGGGGATGAGCAACTTTGCCGATCCCGCCGAGCAGGCGCGCCAGCCGGATTTGTTCGGCGGCGCGTTCTAACTGCCCGCTTCGGATCAGGCCAGGCGGGCCTTCACTTGCTGGGACAGCGCGGTCATGTCGGCACGGCCGGCCAGTGCCTGCTTGAGCAGCGCCATGACCTTGCCCATCGCGGGTGCGCCGGTCACGCCTTGCGCGGCCACTTCGGCCAGGGCGGCGTCGATGGCGGCGGCCACTTCTTCAGGCGAGGCGGCCTGCGGCAGGAATTCCTGCAACACGGCCATTTCGGCCTTTTCCTGATCCGCCGTCTCGGTGCGGCCGGCCTGTTCAAACGCGGCGATCGACTCGCGGCGCTGCTTGACCTGCTTTTCGATGATGGCGGTGATTTCGGCGTCGGTCAGGTCGCGGCGTTCGTCCACTTCCTTCTGCTTGACGGCTGCCAGCAGGAAACGCAGCGTCGTCAGGCGCTCGGCAGCCTTGGCGCGCATCGCGTCCTTGACGGAATCGGAGAGGCGGGTCTTGAGCGTAGCAGTGCTCATGGGTGAACCTTTTGTGTGGTGTTGCGGCAATCCGTCAGTGTAAACCGGGCAGGCCGGCCCGGTATGCGTCGCGTTTTGCCGCCTGCTTTTAAAGATGTATTATTAATGCATGTTTAAAAGCGAGTGCGCTCGCAACCCAAGGAGCACCTGATGTTGAGCCCCCAAATCCGTGCACTGGTCAAAGCCACGGCCCCCGTCCTGAAGACGCATGGCGTGGCGCTGACGCGCCATTTCTATGCGCGCATGTTCGACCACAATCCCGAGTTGAAGCACGTCTTCAACCAGGCCCACCAGGCCGGCGGCCAGCAGCAGCACGCGCTGGCGGGGGCGGTGACAGCCTACGCCGAACACATCGACGATCCCTCGGTGCTGATGCCGGTGGTCACGCGTATCGTGCACAAGCACGTCAGCCTGGGCATCCGGCCCGAGCACTACGCCATCGTGGGCAAGCATCTGCTGGCTTCCATCCGCGAGGTGCTGGGCGAAGCGGCGACCGACGAATTGGTGGACGCCTGGGGCGCCGCGTACGGCCAGTTGGCGGACCTGCTGATCGCCGAAGAGGCGCGCCTGTACGCCGAATCGGCCGGCAAGCCCGGCGGCTGGACGGGCTGGCGAGCGTTCCGCGTGGTGGGCAAGCAGGCCGAAAGCGCTGAAATCACCTCTTTCTATCTGGCGCCTTCCGACGGCGGCGCGGTGCCTGCCTATCAGCCGGGGCAATACGTGTCGGTGCGCATTTACGTGCCCGAGTTGGGTTTGATGCAGCCCCGCCAATACAGCTTGTCGGATGCGCCCGGGCAGGACCGTCTGCGCATTTCGGTCAAGCGCGAACCGGCCGGCGCGCAGACGCCCGCGGGCCGCGTGTCCAATGCCCTGCATGATCGCCTGGAAGAGGGCGGCGTGCTGGACGTGGCCCCGCCGCAGGGAGATTTCCACCTGAAGGCGGACAGCGATGCGCCCGTCGTGCTGCTGAGCGGCGGGGTGGGGCTGACGCCGATGGTGTCGATCCTGAATCATCTGGTCCGCAACAACGACGAACGCCAGATCCGCTTCGTGCACGGCTGCCGCAACCGGTCGGTGCATGCCATGAAAGACCACGTCAACCGCATCGCCGCCGAGCGGGGCAATGTGCGCAAGGCCGTGTTCTACGAAGAGGTCGGCCACGACGACGAGCCGGGACGCGATTACGACCACGCCGGCCGGCTGGACCTGCGCGCCATACGCGACGAGGTCATCGTGCCCGGCGCGGACTACTACCTGTGTGGCCCGGCCCCGTTCATGCTGGCGCAGCGCGAAGCGTTGCTGGAGCTGGGCGTGGGGCCTGACCGCATCCACGCCGAGGCCTTCGGCAGTGGCGGCGCGCCGGCCTGACCGGTGTATCCTGGCGGCCTGATCTGCCTGGGCCGCCAGGCATCCTGTCTTCCATTCTATGCAACTGACCCGATTCACCGACTTCGGCTTGCGCGTGCTGATGTACCTGACGCAATGCCGCGACCGGCCTGCCGCCGTCACCATCCCGGAGATCGCGGGGCGCTTCGACGTGTCCCGCAATCACCTGGTCAAGGTGGTGCACTTCATGGCGCAGCGGGAATGGGTCAGCACGTCGCGCGGCAAGGGCGGCGGCCTGAGCCTGGCGCGCCCCGCATCGACGTACCGCGTGGGCGACCTGATCCGCGAACTGGAGCAGCAGGGCCCGCTGATCGATTGCCGCGAACCGCCGTGTGCGCTGGACGGCTCCTGCCGCCTGGCAGGCGTGCTGGCGCAAACGCTCAATGCCTTCTACGACGCGCTCAACGGCTACACGCTGGCCGACCTGGTGCGTGACCCCACGGCTGCGGCCATCATCAAGCTGCACCGCGCCGCCTAGGCAGGCCATGACGTTTTGTTATGGATGCTGCCGGGTTTGGCATTTGCCGCCTGGGCGTCGAACGTTCCAGAATAGAGGTTGTTCTCCCTGCGGCGTGGGGGCATTTTTGCCGCCGGGCCGCCCCAAGGCAAAAAG
>NZ_DBHKZA010000151.1:0-2809 GCF_057314935.1 Achromobacter sp. | reverse complement strand
TTTTGCCGCCGGGCCGCCCCAAGGCAAAAAGCGCCCCCTCGGGGGGCAGCAAACACACGAAGTGTGTGCGGCGTGGGGGCTCTTTCTCTATCTAGGATGCAGGTATGCGCGTTTGCGTAATCGGGGCGGGCGTTGTGGGTGTGACGTCCGCCTATTTCCTGGCGCGCCAGGGTCACGATGTGGTGCTGGTCGACAGCCAGGCGCGGCCGGCCGAGGTGTCCAGCTACGCCAACGGCGGCCAGCTCAGCTATAGCTATGTCGCGCCGCTGGCCGGCCCGGGCGTGCTGCCCAGCGTGCCCGGTTGGTTGCTGCGCGAGGATTCCCCGCTGCGCTTCCGGCCCCGGCTGGACCTCCATCAATGGCGATGGTGCCTGCAGTTCGCGCTGGCCTGCCGCGCGTCGGTCGCGAAGGCGTCGACCGCGCAGTTGCTTGGGCTGTCCTATCTCAGCCGTGACGTCATGCATACCTTGCTGGCGCAGGAAGACCTGGATTTCGGCCATTTGAAGAACGGCAAGCTGATTGCCTACCGCAGCACGGCCTTGCTGGACAAGGCGCGCGCGCTGGTAGCGTATCAGGCCGGGCATGGCGCCGAGCAGCAGGTGCTGGACGCCGCGCAGACGCTGGCGATGGAGCCCGCGCTGGCCGCCATGGGCGACAAGCTGGCCGGCGCCATCTATACCCCCAGCGAAGAGGCGGGCGATTGCCGCCAGTTCACGGAAGCCTTGTTCGACCGCCTGCAGGGGCTGGGCAATGTGGAATGCGTCATGTCCAATCCGGTGGCCGGCCTGCAGCGCGAAGGCCGCCGCATCGTGGCCGTGAACACCCGCCAGGGCGACATCGGCGCCGATGCCGTGGTGCTTGCCACCGGCATCGGCACGCGGGCCCTGCTCAAGCCGCTGGGGCAGGATGTGCCTTTGTATCCGCTGAAGGGGTACAGCCTGAGCGTGCCGCTGGCGGATGACGACGCCGTCGCGCCGCGCATCAGCGTGACGGACTATGAACGGCGCATCGTCTACGCCCGCGTGGGCGGCGTGCTGCGAATCGCGGCCATGGTTGATATCGGCAGCGCCAATGCGGACATCGATACGGCGCGCGTGGACCTGCTGAAGCGGCAGGTGCGCGAGGCCTTTCCTGCCTTGGACATGCGCCAGGCCATTCCCTGGGCGGGCCTGCGTCCCGCCACGCCTACCGGCAAGCCGCTGATCGGGCGCGCCGCCGCAGCCGACAACCTGTGGCTGAACATCGGCCAAGGGGCGCTGGGCTTCACGTTGGCCTGCGGCAGCGCGGCCTTGCTGACCGCCCAGATGGCGGGCCTGGACCTGCCGCTGGACCCCGCGCCGTTCCGTCCGTGAATGCGCCGGCCTGGAAGGGCGGCATGTCCATTTCGCGATAGCTGCTGCCTTTTCATCGGCAGACGGACCGACGCGCGCTCAATAGGATAGCGGTCATCCCGCAGCGCCCGCCGGTTTGCCGGCAGGTTCCTGTGGGATCCGATCCCCCTCCTGCGAGCGCATTCATCATGTCCTATCTGTTCCCCTTGTTCGCCATCCTGTTCTGGGCGGGCAATGTCATCGTGTCCAAGATGGCCGCCAGCGCCATCTCGCCCACGGCAATCACGTTCTACCGCCTGGTGCTGGCCTTGGTGCTGATGGGCCTGTTCACGGCCCGTCCGGCCTGGCGCAACCGCAAGGTCATCCTGCGGCATTGGCCCAAGCTGGCGCTGTACGGCGCCTTGTCGTCGGCGGTGTTCCAGGCGCTGTCCTACCGCGCGGCCGAAACCACCACCGCCACCAACATGGCCATCCTGACGGCGCTGATTCCGTTGCTGAGCATGCTGCTCAGCGTCGTCATCCTGCGCGACCCGCTGACCCTGGGCATGGCCGCGGGCGGGGTGCTGTCGTTCCTGGGGTTGCTGTACCTGGTGGGGCAGGGCGACATGCTCAGCGTGTTCCAGCACGGCATCCATGCGGGCGACGGCCTGATGCTGCTGGCCGCCTTGTCCTATGCGCTGTACGGGGTGCTGCTGCGCCATTGGAAGGTGCCGGTCCCTGCCTGGCAATCCACGTTCGTGCAGTCGATCTTCGCGTTGCTGTACATGCTGCCGCTGTACCTGCGCGTGCCGGCGGCGCAGGCCGCGTTGGACGTCAACACCATCCCGCTGATCCTTTATGCCGGCATCTTTTCGTCGGTGTTGCTGTCGTACCTGTGGATCGAGGGGGTGCACCGCCTGGGCCCCACCCGTTGCAGCATTTTCATCAACCTGCTGCCCTTGTTCACCGCGCTGGCGGCGTTTGTCATGCTGCGAGAGCAGTTGCACGGATACCACCTGCTGGGTGGGGCGGTGACACTGGCGGGCGTGCTGCTGGCGCAGACGGTACAGCGGCCGCTGTTCGGCCGCGCGCCCGCCAGCGCGTTGGCGGCCGGCAAGGTCTAGGGTCTGCGCGGGGCGTCTTTCACGGCCACAAGCCGTAGTCCGCTGATTCACGGGCGTTCAAGACAGGCGCTTGCCGTCGCGCGATAGTGCGGTGCTTTGGCGGGAGCGCCCATGAGCCTTTTCCAAAGAACCACCATCGCGCTGGCGCGCAGCCCCATGATGGGCCGCGCGATGCGGGCGATGGCCGCCCGGTCGTCGCTGGCGCGCCGTTTCGTCGGTGGCGCGGATGTGGAGGCGGCAGTCCAGACCGCCTTGCGCTTGCGCGACGCGCACGGCATCCGGGCATCGCTTTTCTATCTGGGTGAATACGTGGCGGACCCGGCCGCCATCGAGCACAACGTGGGGCAGGCCATCGGCGCCTGCGACGCGCTGGGC
>NZ_DBHKZA010000150.1:0-7075 GCF_057314935.1 Achromobacter sp. | reverse complement strand
GAGGCCAGGAACCCATAGCGGCGCGCGACCTCGGCGTATTGGCGGGCTTCTTCGGCGGTATGGCTACCGGTGTTGACCTCGATGCCCAGCCCCCCCAGTTGCAGGAATTCGTCGAACAGCGCGGCGAATTGCAGCGGGGTGTATTTATAGCGGCCCGGATGCGCGATGACGGCGATGCCGCCCGCGCCGCGGATCCAGCCCACCGCTTCGGCCAGGGTGGCCCACTGCATGGGCACGTGGCCGGGCCGGTCGTCGCCCAGGTGCTTGGTGAAAACGGTTTGCACGTCGGGGCAGTAGCCGGCTTCGACGAGATACCGGGCAAAGTGCGTGCGGCTGATCAGTTCGGGATTGCCGGCGAACGGCAGCGCGCCTTCGTAGGCGCCGGGCATGCCCATGTCCGCCAGGCGTTCGCCGATGCGCTTGGCGCGTTCGGCGCGGCCCGAACGGGTCTTGCGCAAACCTTCGACCAAGGCAGTGTTTTCCGGGTCGAAGCGCAGGCCCACGATGTGCACCGTCAGGCCGGCCCACGTCACGGAAATCTCGACACCGGTGGCAAAGCGCATGCCCAGGTCCTTGGCCGCGCTGGCAGCTTCGGCCAGGCCACCCACTTCGTCATGATCGGTCAGTGCCCAGACGTCCACGCCGTTGGCGTGCGCGCGCTGCGCCACATCGCGGGGCGCGAGCGCGCCGTCCGAGACGGTGGAATGGCAATGCAGATCGATGTTCAGGGTGGGCGATGTCATGGGGCTATTGTAGAGAAGGCCCGGCACCCTGGATAGCGCCGGGCTGTCCCCATAATCGCAGAGCGGACGATCAGGCCAGGAGGAAGGCCGCGACCGGGTCCACCTGGCTGTCGGCGATCAGCGTGGGCGCATGCCCCACCCCGGGCACTTCCAACGCCTGGGCGCGCGGGTTGCGCTTGAGCATTTCTTCGACGGTGGCGGGCGTCAGCAGGTCGGACAGCGCGCCGCGCACGATCAGCACCGGGCAGGACACCGCGTCATAAGACCGCCACAGGATCTGTTCCCCGGCGGCCAGTTCTTCCGGAGTCTGGGCCGCCAGCGCCTGGGCCAGGGCCAGATCGTAGTGCTTGACCCATTTGCCGCCATATTCCGGGTACAGGTACTGGGCCAGGTCTGCCCATTGCGCGTCGGTGTGCGGCCCGAAGGTCTGGGAATTAGCCCGCATGGTGGCCACGGCTTCCTCGAACGAAGCGAATTCACCGGGTTCGCCCACGTACTGGCCAATGCGCGACAAGGCGCCGGTTTCCAGTCGCGGCCCCACGTCGTTCAGCACCAGCTTGTCCAGGCGGATGCCTTGCCCGGGCGGCAGCATGCCCGCATGCGGACGCATGGCCTGCAAGGCGCCGGCGAACGCGGCGGCGCCCGACAGCGCCAGGCCGACCAGCCCGCCCATCGACGTACCCACCCAGGCCAGCCCGGCCGGACGCAGGCGCGCGATCAGCGTGACCATGTCGGACACGTACTGCGGCACCGTGTAGAAAGCGGGATTGGCCAGCCAGTCGGATCGGCCACGGCCCACCACGTCGGGGCAGACCACGCGGTAGCGCCCGGCCAGCCGGCGCGCCAGGGCGTCGAAATCGCGCCCGCTGCGGGTCAGACCGTGCACGCAGAGCAGCACCTGGTCGTTGGCGGGGTCGCCCCATTCCCAGTACGCCATCCGGTGCAAACCGGCCGGGCTGGCGCAGGTGACGAATTCCAAACGGGGTTGCAGGCTGGCGTCCACCATCAAAACACTCCACGGGTCGGCGCAAGCCTGAAACGGCGGCGCACTAAGGCGGACTAGTGTAATCGCGCCAGTCGAACAATCACATGAACGGCACGGGGATGTGGCCGCCGCGCCGCCCCTCGCTGCCCGTGCTGGACACCCGGCCCGCGCATCGCTACGATCAAGCCCATCCTCTTAGGCGCACCCGCAGCACGGTAGGAAATTGCCGTTTCCTATCGCGCCGATCCAATCATTAAATTGGAGTTGCCTGCCCGTTAGGGCGAGAGTAATGAGCTTCAGGCATTGCCAGATCAGTCATCCCAAAATTGATATGGAGTCCGTATGCAGCAAAGCAGTCCCGTCTCTCCGCTGACCACCGATCATTCCCCCCCTCCCGCGGTCAGCCCCCCTCCCCCCGAACCGCCCAAAGTGCTCCAGGACGTGCTGTCCCGGGCCGACGTCCTGATCAACGGCCCCCGCCCCTGGGACATCCAGGTGCATGACAAGCACATGTACGAGCGCGTCTTCGCCAGCTGGTCGCTGGGGCTGGGCGAGTCCTATATGGATGGCGAGTGGGATTGCGAGCAGTTGGACGAGCTCTTCACCCGCCTGCTGCGCGCGGACATGGGGTCGGCCGCGCTGGGCGTCGCCCGCATCAAGCTGATCGCCGAACACCTGCGGCACAAGCTGTTCAACCTGCAGTCCAAGAACCGCGCATTTGAAGTTGGCGAACAGCACTACGATGCCGGCAACGACGTGTTCGAGGCGATGCTGGACAGCCGCATGATCTATTCCTGCGCCTACTGGGAAAACGCCCAGACGCTGGAAGAGGCTCAACTGGCCAAGCTGGACATGATCTGCCGCAAGCTGCAGTTGAAGCCGGGCGAAACGCTGCTGGACATCGGTTGCGGATGGGGCGGGCTGGCCAAGTTCGCCGCCGAAAACTATGGCGTCACGGTCACGGGCGTGACGGTGTCGAAAGAGCAGCTGGCGCTGGCGCAGGAGCGCGTTAAGGGCCTGCCCGTACAACTGCTGCTGCAAGACTACCGCGACCTGCAAGGCAGTTTCGACAAGGTAGTGTCGGTCGGCATGTTCGAGCATGTGGGGCCGAAGAACTACGATACCTACTTCAGCAACGTGCAGCGCCTGATGGCGCCCGACGGGATCTTTCTGCTGCACACCATCGGCATCGCTGCCACCAGCCAGAGCACCGACCCCTGGATCGACCGCTACGTGTTCCCCAACGGCAAGCTGCCGTCTGCGCGCGAGATCGCCAGCGCCGTCGAACACCGCTTCATCATCGAAGACTGGCACAACTTCGGCGCCGATTACGACCGCACGCTGATGGCGTGGTGGGACCGGTTCGAACGCGCGTGGCCCACGCTGCAGGAACGCTACGGCACGCGCTTCTACCGCATGTGGAAATACTATCTGATGTGTTGCGCCGGCTTCTTCCGTTCGCGTGAAGGCCAGCTCTGGCAGGTGATGCTGACGCATCCGCAGCGGAAAGACACTTACCGTTCTTTGCGTTGAACGCCTGACCACACCAAGAAAAACGGGAACCTCGCGGTTCCCGTTCTTCTTGTGCCTTATTAAACCGTCCCCTCATCCCCTGCCCGCGTCTTCGCGGATCATGTCTGCCGCCCGCTCCGCGATCATGATGGTCGGCGAATTGGTGTTGCCCGACGTGATCAGCGGCATGACCGACGCGTCGGCGATGCGCAGGCCCTCCAGTCCGAAGACCCGCAGCCGCGCGTCGACCACCGCGCCGCTGTCGGCGTCCTTGCCCATTGCGCAGGTGCCTACCGGATGGAAGATGGTGGTGCCAATCTTGCCGGCCGCTTCGCGCAATTGCGCGTCTGTCTGGTAAGCCGGCCCGGGCAGCCATTCCTGCGGCTGATAGCGCTGCAAGGCCGGGGCCGCCGTAATGCGGCGCACCAGCCGGATCGAATCGGCCGCCACCCGGATATCCGCTTCCGTGCTGAGGTAGTTGGCGGCGATGACGGGCGTCGCAGCGTCTGGCGTGCCGGCCGGCCCTTGCGCATGGACGCTGCCGCGCGACGTCGGCCGCAGATTGCACACGCTGGCCGTGAAGGCGTCGAAGTCGTGCAGCGGTTCGCCGAAAGCCCCCAACGACAGCGGCTGCACGTGGAATTCCACGTTGGCGCGCGACTGCCCGGGGTCGGACTTGGCGAACGCCCCCAGTTGGGACGGCGCCATGCTCATCGGCCCGCTGCGTTTGATCAGATACTCCAGGCCGATGCCCGTCTTTCCCAGCCACGACGAGGCAATCCGGTTCAGCGTCTTCACGCCGTTGACCTTGATGATGACCCGCAACTGCAGGTGGTCTTGCAGGTTTTCACCCACCCCTGGCAAGGCATGGCGCAGCGCGATGCCGCTTTCACGCAGCCGGGCGGGTTCTCCGATGCCCGACAGCTCCAGCAGATGAGGCGTGTTCACCGCCCCCGCCGCCATTACCACTTCGCGTGTCGCGCGCACGGTCAGGCTTTGGCCGCCGCGCCGCAATTGCACGCCGACGCAGCGCTTGCCCTCGAACACCAGTTGCTCGGCCTGCGCGCCCGTCATCACATGCAGGTTCGGGCGTTTGACCACCGGGCGCAGAAACGCTTTGGACGTGTTCCACCGCCAGCCCCGCCGCTGGTTCACTTCGAAGTAGCCGCTGCCGAAGTTGTCGCCCCGGTTGAAGTCCTGCACGCGCGGAATGCCTTCTTGCTCAGCCGCGCTGGCAAAGGCTTCCAGGATGTCCCAGCGCAAGCGTTGGGACTCGACGCGCCATTCGCCCCCGGCGCCGTGGAATTCGTCGGCGCCACGGTGATAGTCCTCGCTGCGCTTGAAGACCGGCAGCACCTGATCCCAGCCCCAGGCCGGGTCGCCCGATAGCGCGGCCCAGTCGTCGTAGTCTTCGCGCTGGCCACGCATGTAGATCATGCCGTTGATGGACGAGCATCCGCCCAGCACCCGGCCCCGAGGATAGATCAGCGAACGGCCACCCAGCCCCGGCTCCTTGACCGTGCGGTACATCCAGTCCGTGCGCGGGTTGCCGATGCAATACAGGTACCCCACCGGGATGTGGATCCAGTGGTAGTTGTCGCGCCCGCCGGCCTCCAGCAGCAGCACCCGGGTGCCCGGGTCCTGGCTCAGGCGATTGGCCAGCACGCAGCCGGCCGACCCCGCGCCCACGATGATGATGTCGTATGTCTCCATAAGCTCTTCTTATCTGGGTGGCGGCGCTTTTGGGGCTGCCGCCACGGTGAGCCGACCCGGCTGCGGCGTCTGGACGCGCGTCGGGCATCTGGCGTGACTCTGGCGCAGCGGCCCGGAACTGTCCAATGAAATGTTGAAAAACGCTTTATAAGCATCTTTAATAATGCACATCCCACCCCGGACATCGCCATGGACCTCAAGCACATCCGGACCTTTGCCGCCGTGGCGCGCGAAGGCAATCTGACGCGCGCGGCCGAGCACCTGCATCTGACCCAGCCCGCGCTCAGCCTGCAACTGAAGAACTTCCAGGAATCCCTGGACCTGACCCTGTTCTCGCGCACCGCGCAAGGTCTGGCGCCGAACGCGGACGGACGAGCGTTGCTGCCGTCAGCGCAACGCGTGCTGGATGCGCTGGACGACTTCCAGCGGGCCATCGGCGCCCTGCGCGATACCGTGCAAGGCGAATTGCGCATCGGCACCATTCTGGACCCGGAATTCCTGCGGCTGGGCGCCACCCTGCAATACCTGGTTGAGCATTACCCGAAAATCCGCCCCACCCTGCGCCATGGCATGTCGGGGTCGGTCGGCCGGCAAGTGCGCGCCGGGGACCTGGACGTGGGCTTTTGCCTGGGGCCGCACGCGCCTGCCGCCGCACAGCCGGGCCTGCAAGCGCTGCCGCTGGCGTCGTTCGCGTATTACGTAGTGGCCCCCAAAGGCTGGGGCGCGCAGGTGACCGGGCGCAGCTGGGCCGAAATTGCGGCGTTGCCGTGGATCTGGACCCCGCCTGATTCCGTGCACCACCGCCTGCTGACGGACAAGTTCGATTCGCTGGGGCTGACGCCTAACGCGGTGGCCGAAGTGGACCAGGAAGCGTCCATGCTGGACCTGGTGCGGTCGGGTGTGGGCTTGTCGCTGGCGCGGGATTCCATCGCGTTGCGGGAGTCCCAGGCCAACGGGCTGCTGCTGGTGAAAGGGCTGGCCATCCAGGCAGAGCTGTCTTTCGTCACCCAGACCGCGCGCCGGGACGACCCGCTGGTGGCCGCCGCCTTCGACGCCGTGCAGGCGGCGTTCGCCTGACGGCGCTGCCGCGTCTATTCCCGTTTCAAATATCACGATTTTGCGCACGACCCGGGCGCGGCGGAAGTTCAATAATGTCCCATTCTTGACGGACCCCGACCAGATTCATCCCGCCAAGACGCTGAACATGGCGCGTATTGCCCTGCACCTGGGCGAAGCCGACCGTGCGCGCCTTCGCACAGTCGGGCCTGGCACGGGCGCCCCAAGCGGCCACGTCGTTGAAGGCGAAGTTGGAGCAAGTGCTGGCGGGCTGACGGCGGCAAGTCCTAAGCGTGTCTGCCGAACGGACGAGCCGGCCAGCAGCATTTCAACCTCAGGAGACACACGATGCTCAGTAAAAATACGATTTGCCTCTGGTACGACGGCGATGCGCTCGAGGCCGCGACGTTCTACGCCAAGACGTTTCCGGACAGCGCCGTCAAGGCGGTCCATCGTGCGCCCGGCGATTATCCGGCGGGCAAGCAAGGCGATATCCTGACTGTCGAATTCACGGTGATGGGCATACCCTGCCTGGGCCTGAACGGCGGCCCCGGCATCCAGCACAACCAGGCCTTTTCGTTCCAGGTCGCCACCGACGACCAGGAAGAGACCGACCGCCTGTGGACCGCGATCATCGAAAACGGCGGCAGTGCAAACGTCTGCGGCTGGTGCCAGGACAAGTGGGGACTGTCGTGGCAGATCACCCCCCGCATCCTATCCGCCGCCATCATCGACCCGGACCCGGCCGCCGCCAAGCGCGCGTTCGAAGCCATGATGACCATGGACAAGATCGACATCAGCGGGATCGAGGCGGCGCTGCGCGGCTGACCCGTCACGCAAGTCAGCGCGGCAGGCATCGCGCCAAACCGGTGCGGCGTGCACACCACTGTGCACCGGCTTGAAGCATGGCCGCGCATCGGGCTAAGGCAATGCTGGCGCCCAGCACCGGCCCTCCCGCCGGCGCCTCCTATGAAAACGTCCTCGATTTCCTCCTTCCCCGATCGTTAGCGATCCGCTGGCACGGACTTTGCTTAAGTGTTCATGCAGGCCGCAAGGCAAGCACCAC
>NZ_DBHKZA010000149.1:0-7136 GCF_057314935.1 Achromobacter sp. | reverse complement strand
GGCGGCCGGCTTGATAACCATAATCGGGGGATCCGAATTCATGAAAATAAAAAAACTCATCGAAGAACGCCGCCAAGGCGAGCGGGCTGCGGTCAGCGAGCGTGCCGACCCCTCGGATGCGGATTTGCTAGCCGCGCTGGACCAGTTGGATGGAGCGGAATTCAGCTCCATTGCGCTGGTGACGGAAGACGAAACCGTCATGGCGATCGGCGGCGGCGAGGGCTCCTATGTCGTGTCCATCACGCTGGACGACGACGCCCGCATCTACACGCTGGTCGATCCCGACAAATCCGAGGACCACGACCAGGACGTCGTAGTCGGCGGCCAGTCCGGCAGCTACCAGCAATATCAGTGCGTGGACCGCGAGCTCGCTCTGGCGGCGGTCAAGCATTTCCAGCAGGCCGGCGAGCCCTCGCCCGCGCTGCAGTGGGTCAGCGAATAGGCGCGTCGCGTCGATTCCAAGCACGCCTCCAATCTCCGCAATCCGCTTCCCCTTGCACTGCCTGCCCGCTATCCGTGGGCGGGCATCCGCGCCGGCTACGACTAAAGTCCGATGCGCGGGCCATGCCGCCGGAGTAACTTCCGGTCGGAATCTGCGCGTCGAAAAGTGGGTCAATCGGTAACCAGCTGCGATTTCATCATCGCAAGCGGGCCATCGCCGGCAACACGTACTCCCATTTCCGTACTCCGGAAAAATGGGGTCGTTGTCTGCGCGTGAAATATATCGATTTATGTCGCCCGTTGCCCGAAATACGCCGCAATTCCGGGTTTTCAGCAGTGCATATGCCTAGTTTCAGGGATAGACGAAATCTGTCAAAACCCGTCTAATTCTTGCGATCGGTCATCCCAATGACGTATGGATTTTCGCAAAAAGGCGTGGTTCTGCGGACGCATCAGCCTTGCCGAAAACATGAACAAGTAACAAACACCGGGTAAGGAGATTTTAATAATGTCAGCGACTGTGTTTTACGAACGGGCGGTTGCACTGGACCGTGCGGCGCACCAGAACACCAAAATCCAAATCCAGCCGGATCATTACGCTTTCGCGCTGGACACCAATGCGCTGCCCATCGCGGCCAGCGAATTCGCCGACGCCGGCCGTCATTACCCCATCGTTTTCGTGGGCGATGAAGCCGGCAATTTCCATGTGGCCGTGCTGCTGGGCCTGGAAGACAAGTCCAACCTGTTCGTGACCGAACTGGGCACCTGGAAGGCCGATACGTATGTGCCCGCCTTCGCGCGCCGCTATCCCTTCGTGCTGGGCACCACGTCCGAGGCCGACCGCCTGGCCGTGTGCATCGATGAGTCCTATCCCGGCATCAACACCGCCGACGGCGTGGCCTTGTTCGAAGACGGCAAGGAAACGGGCTACCTGACGCAGATGATGGAATTCCTGCGCGTGTTCCAGGGCGAAATGGAACTGACCAAGAACATGGCCAAGCGCCTGAACGAGCTGGGTCTGCTGGCTGCCAAGACGATCACCATCTCGCAAGCCGATGGCGACCGCTACCTGAGCGGCTTCTGGGTCGTGGACGAGCAGAAGTTCGCCGGCATCGACGACGCCCGCGTGGTCGAATTGCAACGCACCGGCATGCTGCGCCTGATCGAACTGCATCGCGCGTCGCTGGGCAACATCCAGCGCCTGGCCATGCAGCTGGACGAGCAGCGCCGCGTGAAGGCGCAGCAGCAAAAGGACGTGGCGTCCAGCACCGACGCTGCGCCCGTCGAGTCCGCGGCCTGATCCGCGGTCGGGGCCATGCTGACCGCCACCTTGACTCCCGCGATCGGTACGGCCCCCAGCCAGGCTGGCGCCGAGCCCGAGATCCATATCCCCCTGCACACGCTGCACGGAGAACCCCGGATCTGGGCGGACCGCCTGCTGTCCGTATTCAAGGGCAGGCAGATCGACGGGGTCGAGTGGTCGATGAAGTTCTCGGCCGCCGGCCTGGTGGGCAACCGGTTCATGCTGGGCATCCAGCGTGAGCACTGGCACCAGCTGGACCTGGCCACGCTGTCGCAGGCGCTGGCCATCCCGCAGTCGCTGTGGATGCGCGTGGTGCAAGACATGGAGCACGCACGCGCCATGTTCTTCGCCTACGAGCCCGACGGCGCGGCCGGCACCTACCGTGTGTATCTGGAATTCATGCCGACGCCCGAAGCGTTGCGCCAGCATGGCGTCTTGCCGCTGGGCTGTGGCTACAAATGGCATCCGGCCACGCAGCGCGAAGCCGCCGTGACCGGCTATCGGATGCGCTATCTGGAAGACCGCGCGGCGTTCGACGCCCATCTGGCGCCGTACCTGGCCAAGCTTGCCAATCCGGTGCTGCGGCAGGTGGCGCAGGGCATCGTGGCGCAGGCTTGCGCGCAGGCCGATCCCGCGGGTTTCATGTTCTTGGAAGTGGACGAAGCCGACACCCGGCGCGATTCGTTCACGCTCACCTTCCGTGGGGCGGATCTGCCCTTGCGGGCCTTCATCCCCGATCTCTTGCGACTGGCCGCCAGCCTGGCTTTGGCTGAAAGCGAGGTCCTGGGTTTTCTTTTGCCCGACGAACCGCGCAGCCTCTATAGCCTGGCTGCCGGCGCCGCGCGGGACGGACACGAGTTTCTGACTGTCTACTATGACTGACAACGACAAGCTTCTCTTCCGCCCGGCGCATGCGCGCAAGGGCCTGTTGGCGGTAGCCGTGCTGGCCGCGCTGAGCGTGGCGGGTTGCGCGTCGCGGGACCGGGCAGCCTCGGCGCCCGCCGCGGCGGCGCCAGCCTCGACCGGCGTCGCGTCTTCGGGCGTGCAGACGGAAAACGGCTCGCTCAAGATCGGCCAGCACACGCCGCAAGAGGATTCCGGCTTCGGCAAGGCCACCCCCAGCGCGCAGATGGACGAAGTGCCGCCCACGCCCGCGCCGCGTTTCGACGAGAACACCGTGCTGCCCGCGCCTGCGTCATACCTGGCGGAGAACATGCCGGCGTACAACGGCGCGCAGTTGCCCGACCAGTCCGACCCGATGACGCTGGACCAGGTCTACATGATGGCGCTGCAGAACGATCCGCAGCTGCAAGGCGCGTATCAGGAACTGCAGGCGGTGGGCTATGGCGTGATGTCCGCGCGCGCCGGCCTCTTGCCCAGCGTCAGCGGCGAGGTCAACCGCAGCCGCGTTCGACAGAACGTGGTCGACAGCGAAAACGCCGTCTATCAGACAGGCCGCGCCAACTGGGCCGAGAACGGCTGGGCGCTGACCCTGAACCAGCCGATCTTCGAACTGGGCGCCTATCACAAATGGCGTCAGTCGCAGGATGCCGAACGCAAGGAAGTGGCCAGCTACGCCTATGCGCAGCAAGACCTGATGCTGCGCACCGCCACCGCCTATCTGAGCGTGCTGGCCGCCCAGGATCAGATCGAACTGACCGAGGCCGAGCGCCGCACGACCCAGAAGCAAAAGGAATTGGTCCAGGCCCGCTTTCATAGCGGCCAGGAAACCCGCGTGGGCCTGAGCGAAGTGCAGGCCCGCCTGGACATCCAGGACGCCAACACCTTGCTGGCCAGGAACGATTACCTGGACAAGCAGCAAGCGGTCCAGGAAATCGTCGGCTATGGCAACCTGAAGCTGCGCCCGGTGCGCAAAGACCTGCCGATGACGCTGCCCGTGCCCAACGACCCCCAAGCCTGGCTGCGCACGGCGCTGGACCAGAACTGGTCGATCCGCGCGGCGTCGGCCGGCGTGGCCGTGGCCGAGAAAGAAGTGTCGGTGCAAAAGGCCGGCTACTACCCCAGCGTGAACCTGCGCGCCTCCACCGGCCGCAACGAAACCGGCGGCAGCCTGTTCGGCGGCGGCAGCACGGTGGCCGACACCCGCTTCACCGTGAACCTGTCCGTGCCGATCTTCCAGAGCGGCTACACGTACGGCATGAGCCATGCGGCGGCCAGCCGCCTGAGCGCGGCCTCGTCCGACCTGAGCCTGACGCGCCGCAAGGTGCAGCGCCAGCTGTTCTCGTCGTTCCAGAACATTGTGATCGGCATTGACCGGATCAAGGCGCTGAACAGCTCGGTGGAATCCTTCGAGTTGGCGTTGAAGCTGAAGGAAGAAGGCTTTCAGGCCGGGCTGAACGACATCGTCAGCGTGCTGGATGCCACGCGCAATCTGTACAACGCGAAGCGCCAGCAGGCCGAAGCTGGATACAACTTTTTGCTGGATGGCCTGAAGCTGAAGCAGGCCGCCGGCACGCTGAGCGCGGCGGATATCGCGGTGATCAGCCAGCAGATGCTGTAGCGGCAGGGCGGCAAGGGGGCGCGCGGCAGTTCGCGCGCCCTTGCCATAGGACGCAAGAGCAAGGCCACGTAAAAGCAGGGCCATCCGGGGGTGTACCGGATGGCTCCGAATCGTTTAATTCAGGGCGTTTCAGGCGCCCGCCAAAAAAGTGTCGAGCGACGATATGAGCATGAAGAAACTGGCGCGCAAACTCTGGACCGGCCGTTCCTCCCGCGAGGTGCAGCAATCCTTGTTCCGCAGGCGGCCGCTCTTCGAGGCGCTGGAGCGCCGTTATCTCATGTCGGCCGAGCTGCTGGTTCCGC
The DNA here is from genome assembly GCF_057314935.1 of Achromobacter sp. NCBI lineage: Bacteria > Pseudomonadati > Pseudomonadota > Betaproteobacteria > Burkholderiales > Alcaligenaceae > Achromobacter > Achromobacter sp. The sequence continues at coordinate 2,569 of NZ_DBHKZA010000149.1, read as the reverse complement.
CGCCGCCGCCCGCAAGCGACCAGGCCCCGATCGTTGCGCCAGCCAATCCCGGCGCCGCCGCCGCGGCCAGCGCCCAGGGCAAGAAGCCCAGCGCGCCCGGCTCGCATCCTTACCTTGTGGAACGCGCGGCCTTCAAGGCCGCCACCCAGCACAGCGAGATGCTGACGCTGGACCAATACGCCAAGGCCAACGCCACGCGCCAGGGCGACGCCAAGGCATGGCTGCCCGGGCAGGAAGCCAGCCAGGCCAAGCCGTCAGCGATGGCTGCCAACATCCCCGGCTACACCACGCAGTCGGACCAGACGCCGGTGCGCCAGATCATCTTCGTGGACCCGGCCGTCGATAACGCCGAGCAGATCGTGCAAGGCCTGTACGGCCTGATCAGCGGCAAGACCGAAGGCCTGGACGGGCTCTTGACCAAACCCAGCGGCGACGGCCCGCAAGTGCAGGTGCTGCGCGCGCACGACACCGAGATCATCGTGCTGGACGGCCGTTATGACGGCGTGGACCAGATCACGCAGATCCTGGGCCAGCACAAGGATCTGGCCGCCGTCCAGATCATGAGCCACGGCAGCGCCGGGTCGCTCACGCTGGGCACCGCCACGCTGGGCGAAGGGCAGCTGGACACCTACAAGGAACAGCTGCGCGCCTGGGGCGACGCCTTGTCGGAAGACGGTGACCTGCTGCTGTACGGCTGCAATGTCGCGGCCGGCAAGGGCGGCATCGCTTTCGTGGACAGTCTGTCCGCCATCACGCGCGCGGACGTGGCCGCGGCTACGCACACCGTGGGCAGCGCCGCGCTGGGCGGCGACTGGGTGCTGGACTACCGCAATGGCGTCATCGACGCCAATACGATCACGGTCGCCAGCTGGAATGGCGTGATGGCCAGCGCCACCGGCCTGCAATCGGGCGGCTCCACCTTGCAAGGCGTGGCCACCAATGACCACCTGATCGGCTACGGCAGCAATAACACGTTCGTGTTCGACAACAGCTCCACCGCCGCCGTCACGACGATCGAAGTGCGCCAGGGCATGAAGCAGGAAAACGGCGTCTGGGTCCGCAACGAGGACGACGAGAACAGCAACAACACGCTGGACTTCTCGGCCATCAAGGGCAACGTCACCGCCATCATCAGCAACAACGACGCCTACCAGATCCAGTATTCGACGGTGGACGCCGCCAACGTCTGGACGCAGCACACCATCAACGTGGTGTTCAAGTCGGCCGACGGCACGCAAAGCCTGAAGATCGGCGACAAGACCTTCAACCTGATCGGCACCGCGCTGGACGGCAAGACCTTGCTGGATTACAGCGGGTACGCCACCGGCGTCACGGTTGACCTGTCCGGCCCCACGGCCGACGCCAATGGCGAAGAAGTGCCGCCGCCGCCGCCGACCGGATTCGGCTATGTGCGAGCGATCAGCGGCGTCAAGGGTTCCACGCAGGGCGGCAACAAGATCACGGTCGTAGGCGACACCACCGTCACGATCAACCACTCGCAAGACATCATCAGCGGCAGCGGCGGCGGCAATACCTACATCGTCACCGGCGGCGCCATCGGTTTCACCCTGACCCAGCAGGCTGGCCAAAGCGGCAACACCCTGGACCTCTCCCAGTATGGCGTCGACGTAACGGCCCGCGTGCAGACGGACGGCGGCATCTCCGTGTACCTGGGCGCGGGGGTCGCGGCAGACGGCAGCATCAACAGCCTGAACGGCGCCACCGCGCTGGTCAGCAATCTTGACGTGCAGATGTTCTTCGGCGTGGCCGGCAAGACCACGCTGGACTACTCGGCCTACGAAGACAACGTCACCGTCAATCTGAACTTCCAGGACGGCAACACCGGCCTGTACGACGCCAGCGGCATGGCCGGCGTGCTGAACATCAGCAACGTCATCGGCGCGGGCGGCACCTATGGCAACGACATCGTCGGCAGCCTGGGCGACAACATCATTACCGTGGCCAACAGCCGCGGCCAGAACCGCATCAGCGGCGGCGGCGGCAACGATCTGGTGATCGGCAACCTGGCGACAGGCGGCGCAACGGAATACATCGCGGGCGTGGACAGCAACGCCACGTTGAGCGGCGACAAGACCTCGGCCACGTTGACGAACACGCCTTCCGGCGCGGGTCCCACCACCACGGTGACCCTGCGCGGCGTGAACGCCGTGACCTTGCAGGACTATCGCACCATCGACCCCACGGCGGCCGTGGGCACGACGAATCACGCCGGCACCAGCGTCACGCTGGACGGCACGAACTATCGCGGCGATCTCACCCTGATCGGCAGCGCGGGCGCCAACGTCCTGAAGGGCGGCTTGGGCCACAATACCTTTACGGGCTACCAGGGCGCGAACGAGCTCTGGGCGCAGGCCGGATCGCTCAGCAACACGCTGGACGAAAACGGCGAATGGAATTTCACGCTGACGAACACCGGCTTGACGGCCACGTACCAAACCGACGGCACGGCGCTGGCGGCAGGGCAGGCTGCGCCCACGCTGGCCAACACGCTGCATGGCGTGTTCAGCGACGCGCGCCTGAACGGCGGCCTGGGCTCCACGCTGATCGA
>NZ_DBHKZA010000148.1:0-7188 GCF_057314935.1 Achromobacter sp. | reverse complement strand
GGCGGAATTGTAGGGCTGTTTTTCTTACAGTCCTAAGGGAAATCCCCAGAAGGCCTGCACGGCCGTTGTCATCGCGCCAAAAGCGGGCGCTTTCAGTGCGGCGACAACGGCACCGGGCTAGCGGATCGTGTGGGCTTCGCCCTTCTGCAAGGCGGCTGTGAAGAGCTCGAAGTAGGCGGGAATCGCCTCGGCGGCGCCGTAGCGGATGCGCCGTTCGACCTTGGCAATGGCGCCAAAACAGACTTCGGAGCCAGGGTCACCGCAGACCAGCACGACGGGGTCTTCGTCGTCGCAGACCTCGTAGAGGCCGCCGTGGGCCCGGCGCCCGATCTCGTAGAGGTAGGCGGCGGCGCCGACGGTCTGCATGGGGGTAAGAGGCAAGATCCCGACGTGGGCGGCCTCCAGCGCGTCATCGAGCGCATGGACGCTGGACAGGGAGTAGTCCAACACTGCGCCAGTGGAACTGGCGGCTTGTACAAAGTCTTGCGCAGCATCCGCCACACGGGCGACGAACTCTTCCTGCACTTCGTCGCGCTTGGCGTCCTGGTTTATCTTGAGGAAACCGAACATCATTGGCTCCTTTGTGAAAACCGCAAGCGGCAATGAACCCATTATAGGCAAGCGGCCCGCCTATACTGCCCAAACGCCCCCAACCGTTCCGTATTCCCAACACTTCGCAGCCATGCCCTCACCGCTTGTCAGACGTCTGACCGCCCCGGATGCCCCGTCCCTGCGTCAATTGCGACTGGACGCCCTGGTGGAAACCCCGGAATCTTTTGGATCAAGTTACGAAGAGGAACACACGCTGACACTGGAAGACATCCGGGGGTGGATCACGCCGCTGGATGACGGCGCGATGTTTGGCGTGTTCGCGGACGACGCCCTTGCCGGCATGGTGGGCGTGGGCCGCCAGCGCAAATTGAAGATGCGCCACAAGGCGCATATCTGGAGCATGTACGTCGCCCCCGCGCAGCGCGGGCGCGGCCTGGGACGGCTGCTGATGCATGCGGCGATCGCGCACGCCCAGACCATGCGCGGCATCCGGCAGGTGCAGTTGAGCGTGACCGCCAACAACACGGCCGCGTCGACGCTTTACGCCAGCCTGGGCTTCGCTGAATACGGCAGGGAACGCGAGGCGCTGTGCGTGAACGGCGAGCTCTACGACGAAACCCTGATGGCGCTGGCGCTGACCGGCAAGTAGGCCGGCGGCTCAGGCGCTTGCCCTGCGCCGGACGCCGTACGCGCACACCTGGTTGCGACCGCCGTCCTTGGCCTTGTACAGCGCCTGATCCGCCGCCTTGATCACCGCGTCCGGCGCCCGCAAGGCGTCGCTGCGCTCGGCCACGCCGATGCTGACCGTCACCCGCAACGGACGCGAACCGCGTCCGCCTCGACCGCCCCGTCTGCGCTGGCCGACCTGGTCCGCCTTGGGACGGGCAGGCTTGTCCCGCAGGCGCATCTGATAGGCCTCGATGGCCCGCCGGACGGTTTCCAGGTGGGGCATGCTTTCCGCCGCCGTCTTGCCCGGGAACACCAACGTGAACTCTTCGCCGCCGTACCGGTAGGCCTGGCCGCCGCCAGGCACGCGCCGCAGTTGCGACGCCACCATGCGCAGCACCTGGTCACCCACGTCGTGCCCGTGCGTATCGTTGAATATCTTGAAGTGGTCCACGTCGGCCATCGCAAGCGTGTAGACGCGACCCATGCGCTGCAGGCGTTCGTTCAACGCCCGGCGGCCCGGCAAACCGGTCAGCTCGTCGCGAAACGCCATATGGAAGCCTTCGTGCGCCAACGAAATCGAAAGCGCCGTGAGCGCTGCCGCCGACATGAGGGCCAGTTCGATAGGATGCTGCGCGCCGCGCGGCAAGGCCCACGCCATACAGACAAAGCCCAGCCATTGCCCCGCCTGCTGTGGACGCCCGTAGCGCAGCAACAGCAGGGTCAGCGTCAGGCCCGTCAAGAGCAGCCCCACCAGCGCCTCGACCGGCACGCCCAGGCGCGCCAGCTTGCCCTGCACCGCCAACGTCCCGAAGACATCGGCCAGGCCATCCTTGCCGACCAGCGCGATCGCCGCCACGCCCACAGCCATCAACCCGATGCGCGCCACCATGTCCAGCAGCATGCTTGACCGCTCCGACCACAGCGCATTGATCGTATAGGCCATCGACCACCAGGCCAGCACCGGCCCCAGCGCCCACGGCGCTTCGCGGGCCAGCGTCGGCCAGACGGCGGTGGCGGCCAGTACACACAGCATCAACGCCATGGTTTGCGAGCGCTGGTACATCAGGCAGATCGCCGCGCCGATCAGCGCCATCACCCACGGCACGAAGGGCACGATCAGCGTCAGCGCCGGCGGCCACTCGCGCCACAACATCAGGCCGACCGCGGCGGCCACTGGCAGCGCAGGATAGAACAACAGGGGCAGCCAGGGGATATGGGGGTAACGCACGGGTCGGGGCCTTGCTCAGCTTGCAGAGATGACGTCGCCAAATCGGCAAACACATATATCCTTTTTACGGCCGCGCCAGCGGTTTTCTTTAGCGCGCGGCGCGCACGCTGCCGGCCGCACGCCGCGTCGGACCCGTGATATGGTTTCCAGGCCCATCCAAAGGAAAAGCCCTATGCACATCCTGGTCAATATCGATGTCCCCGATCTTGAACACGCCATCGACTTCTATCGGCGTGCCTTCGGATTGAGCCTGCATCGACGACTGGGACCGAAAGCGGCGGAAATGCTGGGCGCTAATGCACCCATCTATCTGTTGGAGAAGGCGGCTGGAAGCCCCGCGGCCAGCGCGGCGCGCCAGACTCGCGACTACGCGCGGCACTGGACGCCCGTGCATCTGGACGTGGTGGTCGAAGACGTGGACCGCGCCGTCGATCAGGCCGTTGCGGCCGGCGCCCGCCTGGAAGATCCGGCTGCCTCGCACGCCTGGGGCCGCATCGCGCACCTGAGCGACCCTTACGGCCACGGCATTTGCATCCTGCAATTCCTGGGCCGCGGCTATGACGAACTGTCAGACGATAACGTCCAGTACCGGCCGGTGTCGGCAGCGGATTTCGACGCGCTGGCCACCCTGCGTATCGACGCCATGCGCGACAGCCTTGAGCGCTTGGGCCGCTTCGACCCGGAACGGGCGCGCAGCCGGCTGCGCAATACCTTCCAGCCGGAACACACGTGGGCGATCCAGCACAACGGGCAATGGGTGGGGTTCTACGCCCTGCGTCCGGAAGGCGCGGGCTTGCGGCTGGACCACCTGTATGTGGTGCCCGCCGCGCAGGGGCAAGGCCTGGGCAGCCAGGTGATACGGAAGATCCTGCAGGAGGCCGACAGCCGCGGGCTGCCGGTCGCCGTGGGCGCGTTGCGCGGCAGCGATTCCAACCGCTTCTATCGCCGTCATGGATTTGTCCAGACGGCGGAAAGCGAATGGGATATCGACTACCTGCGCCCCGTGCCCGGGCAGGACGACTGACGGATCAGGTACGCGGCAGCGTGACGCCGCGCTGGCCCTGATACTTGCCGCCGCGGTCGGCGTACGAGGTCTCGCACACTTCGTCGCTTTCCAGGAACAGCATCTGCGCGCAGCCTTCGCCAGCGTAGATCTTGGCGGGCAGCGGCGTGGTGTTCGAGAATTCCAGCGTGACGTGGCCTTCCCATTCGGGTTCCAGCGGCGTCACGTTGACGATGATGCCGCAGCGCGCATAGGTGCTCTTGCCCAGGCAGATCGTCAGGACGCTGCGCGGGATGCGGAAGTACTCGACCGTGCGGGCCAGGGCGAACGAGTTGGGCGGGATGATGCAGACGTCGCCCTTGAAGTCCACGAAAGAGCCTTCGTCGAAGTTCTTCGGATCGACGATGGTGGAATTGATGTTGGTGAAGATCTTGAATTCGTCGGCGCACCGCACGTCGTAGCCGTAGCTGCTGGTGCCGTAACTGACGATGCGCCCGCCATTGGCCGTGCGGACCTGACCCGCTTCAAAGGGTTCGATCATGCCGGCTTCGGCCTGGCGGCGGATCCAGCGGTCGCTTTTGATGCTCATGGTGGGATGGGTGCTAAGGGTAAGGAATGGGCCTCATTTTATCCCGAGCGCGCCCGAGCTGCCTGCGGGCGGGGCGGGACGCCTTGATCCCGCCCCGCCAGCCGCCGTTCAGTTGCCCCAGAAGGTCCGATAGACCAGCGCGATGCCGTTGACCGAACCGCCCTTCAAGTCCACGGACAGGCCGCGCGCCAGGCGGTAACTGGCCCGGCCGACCGTGTCGCTGCCCGCCAGCGCCTGCTCGACGCTGAGCGTGATGCCGTTGGCGAACGACTTGCTGGCCACCAGGAACTGGGTCGCCAGCTGGCTGTCGCTGTCCCGGTTGACGTCGCCGGCCACTGTGCGGTCCGGCAGGATGCTGCCGGAACTGCCGATGTTGCCGGTGCGCACGCTGACGTCGTCCAGGCCGAATTGCTTGTAGAACGGCTGCCCGCCCCCCAGCAGCGCCGTACCGACCGACACCAGCAAGGCCGCGTCGCTGCCGCTTTCATCCGGGCCCCGGCCCAGCAGCAGCCAGGAGAGCTTCTCCACGTCGCTGACGTCGGGATAGGACACGAGGTCGATCCGGGGACGTTGCGCCGTGCCGACGACCTTAACACCCGCCTCGACCTGTTCGCCGGTGCGTAGCGCCTCGATGTCCAGCAAGGGATTGTCCAGCCGGCCCTGGAAGGTCAGCGTGCCGCGGCTTAGCCGCAGCTTCTGGCCGTAGGCCTCGATGCCGCCGCCCCGCGTGCGCAACTGCCCCACGCCGGACAGCCGGCCATCGTTCAGCAGGATCTGGATGGAACCGAGCAAGCCCGCGTCCAGGCCCATCCCGGTAATGTAGAAGCGCGGCCCCATGTCGAACTTCAGGTTCATGCTGGTCTGCAACGGCGTCGATACCGCGGTCGGGTCCTGCCCGGCCCGGATCACTTTCACATCGTCGTCCAGGGAAGGCACGCCTTGCAGGATCTCCAGGCTGAACCAGCCTGCATCCGCCTTCAGGTCGCCCACGATCTCGATCCGGGGCATGGCCGCCTTCAGGTCAATGACGCCGGACACCATGGCGTAGCGATCCGAGCGCTGCAGCGCCGGGAACCGGTACAGGGTCAGCTTGATGTCGCCGCCGCCGTCCATGATGTTCCACTGGCCGCGCGCCTCGGCATAACCGCCCTTGGCCTCGGGGTTGGTCGTGATCCATTCCTTGGTGCGCCATTCCGCCGGCATGACTCGCAGCGATGCCGGGAAACGCAGGCTGTCCAGCACCAACCGGTCGCCGTCCAGGCGTGCCGACAAGGTGCCGTCGATCAGGCGCACCCCGTCGTCGATGCGCACCACGCGCAGCTTCTCGCCACGGATCGTGCCGGTGGCGGACCACTTGCCGGCCAGGGTGCCCTGGGCTTCCAGGTTGGCCTTGACCGCGCCGCCGACTTCCATCGAATCGCCGACGAACAGGCCGATCCAGGCCAGATCGGCAATATCGGCGTCCAGCTTGGCGCGCAGGGGCTGGCGCTCGTCCAGCGCCATGCCGCCCTTGGCGTCGACGACCAGCACGGCCGAACCGGTGCCGTTGACGGTGCCCATCTTGGCGGTCGCGAGGTTGATCTTGGCATCCAGGCGGCTGGCGTTCGCGGACGTGGGGGTAGCGGTCACGTCCAGCACCAGCGCCTTCACGCCCAGCGGAATGGGCGGGTCGCCCGGAATCAGCAGGTCGCCATCGCGGCGCGCGATGCGAGCCTTGCCACCCAGCCGTCCGTCGAATTTCAGGTCCCACAACAGGTCCAGGGCAATGCGGCGCTGGCCTTCGGGGATCATCGCATTCACGCGGCTAGGCCCTTTGCCCAGCTTGGAAGCCGCCTCGGGGTCGACGGCGCCGATCACCTGGCGGGCCATGGCGGCCGTGATGACCAGATTGTCGGCCTGACCAGCGGTTTCCCAGCGCTTGCCGCCGCCGCGCGAGCCCTGATGCGCCAGGGTCAGGCGTTCCTTGCCGGGCAGCGTCAGGCTCAAGGCGGTCTGTCCGACCTGCCATTGCCACTGCGGCGCCACGGCGGACGGCAGATAGGCCAACGTGACCGGCCGGTCCGCCGTCACGGTAAAGCCGGCCGTGTCGGCCGTCAGCTTGGAAAACGCGCCGCGCCATCCCAGCAATGCGCCATCGGGCTGGCCCGCGGCGCCCTTGCCCCAGGCGCCGGTGAACACGATATTGGCCTTGGCGGGCGCTTGCCCCAGCACGCCAGGACGCGGTTTGGCGGGCGTGTAGCCGGCCGTGACCTCGCCGCGATGCGCCGCCACGGTCCCCGCGAACTTGCCCTTCAATTCCGCGCCGCCGGGAATGCCAGGCCAGAACGCGTCCAGCTGGGGCGCCTGGGCGTCAAGCGTCAGCGAGCCGTCCTTGGCGTCCAGTTCGCCCTTGGCCTGAACCCGGTTGCGTCCCAGCTTCAGGTCCACGTCCAGGCCGTGGACGCGCAGCCCGGCCAGCGGATCCAGTGACGGGTCGGCGGACGTTGCCGCGGCACCCGTCGTCACGGCCTCCGGCGCGGCGATGTCCACCTGCGCCTTCAGCGCCCCCGTCAGGGGCTGCTTGTTCCAGCGCGTGCCGTCTTCGAAGCGCAGATCGACGCCCGCATGCCGCAGCTGGCTCAGGTTCTCGATATCGGCCTGCACGTCGCCGCGCACGGTCAGCACGGCGGGCGGGATGGCCTCGCCCAGCCACGGCGCCAGATCCAGGCGCTGGGCGCTGACGGTGCCCACGATACGGTCCCGGCCCGCGCCTTGCGTGGTGTCGGATTGCAAATCGAATTGCGCGGAAAGCGTTGATTTATCGGGCAATTGCGCATTCGCGCGGGCGCTGCGCAACACCAGCGCCGTGCGCGGCGCCAGATCGGCGACCACGTCCAGCAACAGCCCGGAACCCGCGCCGTCCAGCTTGGCCTGGATGCCGTCCATCGACCCCGCGGCATCCGCGCGCAACACCACCTGGCAGGCGGGCGCCGGCGGGCCGGCCAGTTCAGCGGGCTTGGCGTCGGCCGCGGCTTTAGGCGCCGGCTTGGCCTTGGGGTCGACTTTGGACTTGGGGTCGGCTTTGGACTTGGGGTCGGCTTTAGGCTTGGGGTCGGCCTTGGCCTTGGGATCGGACTTGGCTTCGGCATCGGCCTTGGCCGGACGCGT
>NZ_DBHKZA010000147.1:0-7265 GCF_057314935.1 Achromobacter sp. | reverse complement strand
CCTCGCGGGCCAGGTCCAGCATGTTGTCCAGCGCGGGCGTGAAACTGGCGAAGCCAAACAGGCGCGCCGAGGCGAAGGCGCCAGGCGGAGCGGCTTGCATCATGCCGACCAGCGCCTCGTTGTTGGCGTACGTATGGGTGACCGCATGGCGGGCGACGGCCTGGGCCGATTCCGCGGCGTTGAACACCGGCGCGCAGACCACAGGCACGCCTTGCGCCAGGCCGCCCACCAGCGTCGCAAAGCCGAATGCGCCGCAAAACGGCGCGCTGGCCAGCACGCAGCTGTCGTCGTCGTAGCCGAAGGCCTGCGCGACCGCCGCGCCGTGGCGCAATAAGGTCTGCTGGTCATGCAGGACGAACTTGGGTTTGGACGTGGTGCCCGATGTGGTGAAGCACAGCACGCCGGCGTTGCCGTGCGGGGCGGGCGGCGGGGTGTCGGTGGCCAGCAGGTCCGCATAGCGGTGCACCGGTATGCCGGGGACGGCGGCCGGGGCGGCTTCGTCCGGCCCGGTCAGCGCCACCACGCCTTGCAGACGCGTCAATTGAGCGGGGTCGACGCCGTCAAGAATGCCCTGGAAATCGATGCCCTTGAAGCCCGGCCAGAACACCAGCCAGTCCGCTTGCCCGCGGCCCAGGATGTCGGCCACTTCCAACGCGCGAAAGCGCGTGTTGACGGCCAGCACCACGGCGCCCAGGTGCGCGCAGGCCAGGAAAGATTCCACCCAGGCCGCGCAGTTGGGGAGCCAGACGGCCACGCGGTGGCCAGGCCGCACGCCGATGCGGGCAAGCCCCGCGGCCAGCGCCCGGCTTTGCGCGCGCAACTGCGCGGCGCTGATTCGCTGGTCTTGGTCGATCAGCAGGGTCGCCTCGGGGCAGCGCGCGGCCAGCGCGTCGAGGTGGCCGGAAAACGTCGAAGTCGGTACGAACATGGCTTACACCGTGGCGATCGGCGTCACGGGGGAGCCCACCGCGCCCGGCATGCGCAAGGGCGGGGCGGTCAGCAGGAAGCGGTTGCGGCCCTGCGCGTGCAGCCAATCGGCCAGGTCCTTCAGATACCAGAGTTCCGCCAGCGGCACGCCCAGCTTGAACAGGCAATGGTGATGCAGCGGCAGGATCGAATGGCCGGGGCCGGATGTGCGCGCGGGATAGGACTCCACGGCGTAGTTGTCCGCGCAGAGGGCGGCGACCCCGCTGGCGGTGATCCAGTCCAGCAGCGCCGCGTCGGCGCCGTCCAGCACGGCGCCGGTCTGTTCCAGCGCGTGCGGATCGGGCTGCCCGTTCATGGCCACCAAGCGTTCGGCGAAGCCCGTGCGCAGCACCAGCATGTCGCCCGGCTCCACGACGACGTCCTGTTCGCGCATCGCGGTCTGCAACTGTTCGTGGCCCACCAGCGTGCGGCCGGGGCCGAACGCGCGTGCCAGGTCCACCAGCACGCCGCGTCCCTGCATGCCTTTTTCGGCGTAGCGGCTGATGCTCAGCTTGCGGGCATACGAGCCGCCCGGCGGGCAGCAGGCGTCGCCCGACGTGTCGGGGTCGGCGCCGCCGAACACGTCGACGCCGGCGGCGTAGCCGTTGTAATAGACGCGGCGGGCCTGGCCGTCGCCCTGGATGTCGAAGAGGGCGCCTACGTGGCACAGGCCGTCCCACTGCGTGGAGTACTGCATGGACAGCGTGACCTGGTCATCCGACAGCACGTCGACCGCCTCGGGCTGCACCTGCGACATCGCGAAATTCAGGTAGGGCGTGCCTTCGCGGAATGTGGGCTTGAGCGTGGGTGCATGGCGGCGCGGATTCAGCACGTTGCCGCCGGGCAGGTCCAGCGGCAGCGACAGGCAGAACACCTTGCCCACGCGCACTTCGCGCACCCCCTGCAACACCTTTTCTTCCGTCAGCAGGTTCAGCCGGCCCAGTTCGTCGTCCGGCCCGAAGTCGCCCCAGGTGGACCCTTCCGGGCGTTGCGTCCAGCGTTTCATTTGCTTGTCTCCTATCCGTTTTCTATGTTTTTATAACTATAGTACGTATTTACGTACTTTGAGTATCCGCGAAAGCCTTAAGAAGAAACCCGCAATAAGCGAGTTCGATAGGAGACAAAATTCATGACGCAATTCGTGCATCCGCGCGCCGCGCGGAGCTGGCTTGCCGCCGCCGCCCTGGCGGCTGTGGCGCTGCCCGCGGCCCAGGCCGCCGGCTATCCCGAACACCCCGTCACCGTCGTCGTGCCGTATCCGCCGGGCGGCGGCGCGGACATCTTCGGCCGCGCCATCGCCAATGCGCTGCAACCGGGTTTGAAGCAGACCGTGCTGGTGGAAAACAAGCCGGGCGCTGGCGGCAACATCGGCATGGCGTACGTGGCCCGCGCCAAGGCGGACGGCTACACGCTGGGCCTGGGCACCATCGGCACGCAGACCATCAACCAGTTTCTCTACAGCAACATGACGTTCGATCCCGAACGTGATCTGGTACCGATCGCGCTGGTCTCCACGACGCCCAACGTGATCGCCGTCAGCGCCAAATCGCCGTACAAGACTGTGGCCGACGTCATCAAGGCGGCCAAGCAATCGCCCGACAAGAAGCTGACCTATGCTTCGCCCGGCATCGGATCGTCGGTCCATCTGACGGGCGCGTATTTCGAATCGATGGCGGGGGTGACCATGCTGCACGTGCCGTTCAAGGGCACGTCCGCATCCTTGCCGGCCGTGGCGGGCGGCCAGGTGGATCTGCTGTTCGACAATCTGCCGGGCGCATTGGCGCAGATCAAGGACGGCAATCTGGTGCGCGGGGTGGCCGTCACATCCGGCGAACGCGATCCGTCGGTGCCGAACCTGCCCACCGTTGCGGAGTCGGGTCTGCCCGGGTTCGACGTCACGGCGTGGTTCGCCCTGTACGCGCCGCGCAACACGCCGGCGCCCGTGGTCAAGCAATTGATCGATGCCGCGCGCAGCGGCCTGCAAAGCCAGGCCATCGCCACCAACTTCGCCACCATGGGCGCCAAACCCGGTACGCTTTTCGGCGACGACCTGGCGGCCTTCGAGCGCGACGAGCGCAAGAAATGGGGCGGACTCATCAAAGACAAAGGAATCACCGCGCAATGAACACCCCCATCGCACTTGTCACCGGCGGCAGCCGGGGTATCGGCCGCGCCATCGTGGCGCGCCTGGTGCAGGACGGCTATCAGGTCGTCAATTTCAGCCGCCGCGCGCCCGACCAACTGCTCCCCGGCGAGACCTTCCGCTCGGTCGACCTGGGCGATGCGGCGGCCACCCGCGAGGCGGCGCGCGAGCTGGCGGCCGAGCGGCCGGTGCTGCACCTAGTCAACAATGCGGGGATGATCCAGGTCGCCAACATCGAGGACGTGTCCGAGGAAGACTTGCTGCGCACGATGGCCTTGAATGTCACGGCGCCCGTGCTGCTGTTGCAGGCGTTGTTGCCGGGCATGCGCCAGGCGGGCTACGGACGCGTGGTCAACATCGGCAGCCGCGCCGCGCTGGGCAAGGGCGGGCGAACGGTGTACGGCGCGTCCAAGGCGGGGCTGGCCGGCATGACGCGCACCTGGGCGCTGGAGCTGGCCGCCGACGGCATCACCGTGAACACCGTTGCGCCAGGCCCGATCGCGACCGAATTGTTCAACCAGTCGAACCCGCCCGGCCAGCCGAAGACGCTGGCGCTGGAAGCCTCCATCCCCGTGGGCCGGGTCGGGCAGCCGGAAGAGGTGGCGCACAGCGTCGCCCTGTTCCTGGACCGGCGCGCCGGCTTCATCACGGGGCAACTGCTGTACGTGTGCGGCGGCATGTCCGTGGGGCTGGCGGGCTAAAGGCTGTCGTCCAGTTCCCAGGTGAATTCCGGCGTGACCTGCAGCGACAGGCCTTGCGGCCAGAGCAGCTTGTGCAGCCGGATCACCTCGTACGCATAAACGTTTTCCGCCACGGGCAGGCCCTGGTCGAGGATGGCGCGCGCGACGGGGACGCCGGTGCCCAAGGTTGCCGACAGGCGGGCGATGGCGGTGCCGCGCGCGATGCCTTGCGCACGCGCGCGCACCGTGTAGGGCGTGCGGTCATGGAAGGGGTGGTTGGGATTGGTCGTGGCCACCATCCAGCCGCAATGCGCGCATTCCGCAATCAGGCTCATGCCCTGCGTGCGCGTGGCTAGGGGATGGCCGCATTCGGGGCAGGGGCTGTCGGTGATCGGCATGTCAGGAAAGCCGTTCCGGCCTTTTATGCAACGGTCCCACGTGCTGCTCGACGGTCTTGCGCGGCAGCTTGCCGGTGCTTTGCAGCGCGCTGGCCCGTTCTTCGCGCAGGCGCCGCAGCACTTCGGTGGGCGCCACGCCGAAATGCGCCGCGAATTTGCGCTGGAAGGTGCGCCGCGACATATGGCAGGCGTCCGCCATGTCGTCCACCGACCAGCGCGCCGACAAGTGCGCTTCAATCTTTTCGACCAGGTCGCGGAACGGTGCGGCGACGCGGTCTTGCAGCCGCAGGCTCTGGCTGTACTGGCGCTGGTCGCCGTCGCGCCGCATGAAGACGACCAGCCGGCGCGCCACCTGCTGCGACAGTGCCGCGCCATGGTCGCGTTCGATCAGGGCCAGCGCCAGATCGATGCCTGCGGTGACGCCGGCAGAGGTCCAGTACTTGCCGCTTTCGATGAAGATACGGTCGTCCTGCACGCGCAGCGCGGGGTACATCTGGCGCAGCCGGTCCGCCGAGCGCCAGTGCGTGGTGACGGCCAGTCCGTTGAGCAGGTCCGCCGCGGCCAGGACGAACGCACCGGTACAGACGCTGCACGTGCGCGCGGCGCCGGCGTCGCGGCGGCGTAGCCAGGCGCGTGTTTCCGCGTGCGCGCTGGCGCGGTCGACGCCGGGGCCGCCCGGCACCAGCAGCATGTCGACCGGTGCGTCGCCGTCTTCTTCGAAGGTGCCGTCCACCTGCATGCGCAGCCCTTGCTCCCAGGTGCTGACGACGCGTTCGGCGGCAATCGTGTTCAACTGGTACAGCGCCTTTCCCGCCTCTTCGTTTGCCGAACTGAATGCCTGCCAAGGGCCTGCCAGGTCCAGCGGCTGAAAGCCGTCGAACAGCACGAACAGCACGCGTTGTGGCGCGTTTTCCGCCATTTGTGGCGCAACGGACTGGGCGCGTCCGCCTATGCTGGGCGTTGGCGTTCTTGAAGGAGCATCGTCATGCATGTGAATATTCTCTTGTTCGAAGGGCTGACCCAGCTGGATATGACCGGCCCCTATGAGGTCCTGGCGAACGCGCCGGGCTTCACTGTGGATTTTGTCGCAAAAACGCGGGATCCGGTACGGTGCGATCGCGGATTGCAATTCGTGCCCACCCAGACGCTGGCGTCCGCGCCGCCCTGCGATCTGCTGGTCGTGCCCGGCGGGCCGGGCACGGATGATGCCATTGTTGACCCCGATTGGGTGGCATTCACGCGCAAGCAGGGGCAAGACGCGCAATATCTGTTTGGTATTTGCACGGGGTCGCTGCTGCTGGGTGCGGCCGGGCTGTTGCGCGGCAAGCGGGCGTCCAGCCATTGGCGAGCGCGCGAACTGTTGTCGCGCTTCGGCGCCATCCCAACCGACGAGCGCCTGTGCGTGGACGGCAACACCTACACCGCAGGCGGCGTGACCTCGGGCATCGACATGGGCCTGAAGGTCGTGGCGGCGCTTTGCGGCGACGACGTCGCCAAGCTGATCCAGCTGCAGATCGAATACGACCCCAAACCGCCGTTTCCCGGCGGCACGCCCAAGACGTCCGAGCCGGCGGTGGTCCAGCGTTACCTGGAGATGTCGCAGGCGCGGTTCGATCGGCGGCGCGCCGCAGTGGACCGGGCGGCGGCGGCCATGCCCTAGGGCGGGTTACTTGCCCAGATGGTCCAGCGGCAGCGGGCTTTGCGGCTTGACCGTCTGGATGGCGAAGTTGCTGCGGATGTCCTTTACGCCCGGCAGCTTCAGCAGCGTTCCCAGCAGGAAGCGCTCGTAACCGCGCAGGTCCGGCACCACGACCTGCACTTCCAGCATGCGCACGCGGCGCAGGCAGGGCGAGGGCGACAGGCCGATCTGCTCGGCAAGCTCCACATTGGTCAGGCGGCCGTTCTGCTGCAAGGCCTCGAGAATGCGCCGGTCATAAGCATCCAGGTCGCGCTTTGGCATAGATTCAAGAAATGAGTGGATAAAGAAGACGAGTATGCCAATCATGGTAATCGGATTGGCATGAATCGCAAGCACATGCCAGTCCGATTTTCCTAGAATGATCGCCTTGAATAATGCGCGGGAGAGCGCGGTGATGGCCGATATGGCGATGTTTCTTGGGGCCTTGCTGATTGTGTACGTGGTGCCCGGGCCGGACATGATCCTGTTGCTGGAGACGGGCGTATTGCGGGGACGGGGGCAGGCGTTGGCGGTCGCCGTTGGCCTGGCCATTGCACGCGCCGCCCACGTGACGCTGGCGGCATTGGGCCTGGCGGCCCTGTTCAAGACCCACCCGTGGGCGTTCGACGCCGCTCGCACCGTGGGCGGCATCTATCTGATGTGGCTGGGCGTGCGGCTGCTACGGGCCGGGCTCGTGGTGCTGGACGCTGCCGGCCAGACGCCGCCGCGAGGCTCGGGCCTGGGCGGCGCGTTGATGGCCGGCGTGTTGACCAATGTGCTCAATCCCAAGGCCCTGCTGTTCTGCTCGGTGCTGCTGCCGCAGTTCGTGTCGCCGGACCATGGGCCGATCGGTCCGCAATTCGCGCTGCTGGGCGTCATCCTGGTCAGTCTCGGCTTGGCGTTCGACGTGGTGTGCGCGCTGGCGGGCGGGGCCGTGGGGCGCTGGATGTCGTCCAGTCCACGGGCGCAGAAGGTGCAAAGCGTGATCTTCGGCACCGCGCTGATCGGTTTCGGCTTGCGGCTGACGTTCGCGCAACGCCCGGCCTGAAACGCATCACGACAAGGCGGGGCAAGATAGACAAAGGGCCTGACGCATTGCTGCGCCAGGCCCTTTTTCTTTCACGGCAGTGCCGCTTACTTGCCGAAGGCGTAGGCGTCTTCGTCCACGTCTTCCTCTTTGGCGGCAGGCGCCGTGGCGCCGTCCTGCAACAGTTCCGCCGCCGTCATGCCCTTGGTCAGTTCCAGGGCCTGGCGTTCGAACAGGCGCCGGTACAGGCCGCCCTTCAAACGGATCAGCGCATCGTGGCTGCCTTCTTCGATGATGCGGCCATGGTCCATCACCAGAAGGCGGTCCAGGGCGCGCACGGTCGACAGGCGGTGCGCCACCACCAGCGTGGTGC
>NZ_DBHKZA010000146.1:0-7357 GCF_057314935.1 Achromobacter sp. | reverse complement strand
CCAAGGTAGCCCGCACCGTCGGCCACCTGCTTGGGCGCGCGCAGCGTTACGTCAATGACGTGAAGTCCGATATCCAGCGCGAAATCGAACTCGACGAACTGCGCAAGTTCAAAAACGAGATGGAAGACGCCGCGCAAGGCGTGCAGCAGTCGCTGAACGACACGCACGCCTCGCTGCAGGAACCCGTCCAGCAATTCCGTGCGGAACTCGATGAAGTCGCCCGCGAAGCCAGCGGCAAGGTCGCGCCGGTGATCGTGGGGGATGCCTCGGCCGTGAACGTCTCCACTGCCAACGCCCCCGCCGAAGCCGCCCGCACCATCGCGCCGGCCACCATCCCGACCTCGGCTTCCGCGTCCGCCCCCGCTACCGTCCCGGCTCCGGCTACGGGTCCGGTCCACGGGCCGGTGATCGCACCCGCTGCCCTCCAACAACCCGCCCCGGCGCCCAGCGCGCCCAAGGCTGACGAGGCCGCGCCCGCCGCCCAGCCCGTCACGCCCTCCGGAACACCGACGTGACCCAGGACGCCTCCCAAGAAGAAGGCCAGCAAGAGACCTTCATCTCTCACCTGGTCGAATTGCGCACCCGCCTGCTGCGCGCCGTAGGCGCCGTGGTGGCCGTGTTCATCGTATTGTTCATCTACCCCGGCGCATCCGCCATCTATGACGTACTGGCCGCGCCCATGCTGGCCTCGCTGCCCGAAGGCACGCGCATGATCGCCACGGGCGTCATCACGCCGTTCATGGTGCCCGTCAAGGTCACGATGATGGCCGCCTTCATCGTGGCGCTGCCGGTGGTGCTCTACCAGGCCTGGGCCTTCGTCGCGCCGGGCCTGTACCGGCACGAAAAGCGCCTGGCGCTGCCGCTGATCATCTCCAGCACGTTCCTCTTCATCGCGGGCATGGCGTTCTGCTATTTCGTGGTGTTCCGCACGGTCTTTCACTTCATCGCCACGTTCGCGCCGCAATCCATCACGCCGGCACCGGACATCGAGGCCTACCTGAGCTTCGTCATGACGATGTTCATGGCCTTCGGCATCACCTTCGAAGTGCCCGTGGCCGTCGTGCTGCTGGTGAAGATGGGCATCGTCGAACTGTCCAAGCTGAAGGCGGCGCGCGGCTATGTCGTGGTCGGCGCCTTCATCATCGCCGCGGTCGTCACGCCGCCCGATGTGGTCAGCCAGTTCATGCTGGCGGTGCCGCTGTGCCTGCTTTACGAAGTGGGGCTGATCTGCGCGCGCATGGTGTCGCCCAAACCAGGTGCCGCCACCGACGAAGAAACCGCGGATTCCCTGACCGAACGGCACTGATCCTGCGGCTGGCGGGGATGGCAGGGCAAGATAGGACTGATTAACTCTTGCCCGCTCCTTGCCTGCAATCCTACATTGCAGGCATGTCGCTTGCCCAAAGGCTGCGCGCCCTGATGCGGTGGCGCGGCATCCACAGCCAGAATCAACTGGCACGCATCTCCCGCGTGCCGCAATCCTGCATCCATCGCATTCTTACCCGCGAAGACCGCTATTCGCCGTCTCGCGGCACGCTGCTGCGCCTGGCCTCCGCGCTTGAGACCAGCGTGCCCTGGCTGACCGACGGCGTGTTGAGCGGCGCCGAGCCCGGCCCCCACGGCCTACCCGCCGGCAAGGACGGCTTGCGCCCCGCCGCGCAAACTATCACGCCGGCCATCGACGGCTACTGCGCGGAAATCTGCGCCCTGCTGCGGGAACAGCCCGACAGCACGAAGAAAACCGTACTGTCGGTCGTACGGCTGCTGGTGGAGGGGCCCGGGCCCGGTCCCGGTCCCGCGCCCTGAGCGCTTAACGGCCCAGGGGTTTAACGGGGCTGGCCCGGCCGCGTGCCCACCACGATGGACACGTCCTGCGGTTTGCCCCCGCGCAGAATGCCCAGGGTCGCGCGCTGGCCCGGAGGCTGCTGCGCAATTTCCGCCAGAAGCTGGGCCGTATCCGTCATGCGCTTGCCATTGACCGACTGCACGATGTCGCCCACGCGCAGGCCGCCGCGCGCCGCGGGGCCGTCGCGCATCACGCCCGCGATGATTGCGCCTTTCGCATCCGCGCCCAGCCCGAAGGCCCGCGCCAGTTCGGGCGTGACGTCCTGCGGCTCCACGCCCAGCCAGCCCCGCTTGACCCCGCCCGTCTTGACGATGTCGTCCATGACCTTGCGCGCGATCTCGATGGGCGTGGCAAACCCGATGCCCATCGACCCGCCCGATTCGGAATAGATGGCCGTGTTGATGCCGACCAGATTGCCCTCGGCGTCCACCAGCGCGCCGCCGGAGTTGCCGGGGTTGATGGCGGCGTCCGTCTGGATGAAGTTCTCGTACGTGTTCAGCCCCAGCCCGTTGCGGCCCAGCGCCGACACAATGCCTTGCGTGGTGGTCTGCCCCACGCCGAACGGATTGCCGATCGCCAGCACCACGTCGCCTACGCGCAGCCCCCGGTCGGGCGCCAGCGTGGCGGCGGGCAGGGCACGCAACGTGCTCAGCTTCAGCACGGCCAGATCGGTGTCGGGGTCGGCGCCCACCACCTTGGCGGTGTCGCGGCGTCCGTCGGTCAAGGCCACCTCGATCGCGTCGGCCGCCTGCACGACGTGGTAGTTCGTCAGCACGTGGCCGTCCTGGTTCACGATGACGCCAGAGCCCAGGCTGGTCGTGGCCTGGCGGCGGCTGACGCCCGGCACCTGGCCGAACAGCTGGCGCAGCACGGGATCATCAGGTAGCGGAATCAAGGGCACGTTGACGTGCTTGGTGGTGTAGACGTTGACCACCGACGGCGCCGCGCGGGCAACGCCGTCGGCGTACGACACCGGCCCCACGCCGCTGCCCGCGGGCGCACGGGCCGCCGCCGAGGCGGCCACCGCGGCCGGCGGCGACGCCCCCGGACCCGCCAGGCGCAGCAGGTCAGGCCGCAGGGTCGTGACCACGAATAGAATACCCAGGCAGACCGTGACGGCCTGAGCGAAGATCAGCCAATATCGGCGCATGATTCTAGATAGGACAAGCAATGAAAAAAGTGGACTCCCACGTGCTGGCCAGCTGGCTGGACGACACCCTGCAAGCGGCGCGCTTCAAGGACTACTGCCCCAACGGCTTGCAAGTGGAAGGCCGATCTGAAGTCGGACACATTATCACCGGTGTCACCGCCAGCGAAGCCCTGTTGCGCACGGCGGTCGAACGCGGGGCCGACGCGGTGCTGGTGCATCACGGCTGGATGTGGCGCAACGAAGACCGCCGCATCATCGGCACGCGCCGCACGCGCATGGCGCTGGCCTTGAAGAACGACCTGAACCTGTACGCGTATCACCTGCCGCTGGATGCGCACCCGACGCTGGGCAACAACGCACAGCTGGCCCGCGTGCTGGGACTGACCCCGGAACGCCGCGACGACGGCTCTGCCCGCACCTGTGGCCAGGACAACCTCGTCTGGCTGGGCGAGGCCACCGGCGTGCAGACGCTGGGCCAACTGGGCGCGCGCGTGGCCGAACGTCTGGGCCGGCAGCCGCTGGTCGTGGGCGATCCGGACCAGCCCGTGTCGCGCGTGGCATGGTGTACCGGCGGCGCGCAAGGCATGCTGGCCGATGCCGTGGACGCGGGCGTCAGCGCCTACATCACGGGCGAAGTCTCGGAGTCCACCGTGCACCTGGCGCGCGAGACCGGCGTGGGCTTTATCGCCGCCGGCCACCACGCGACCGAGCGTTTTGGCGCGCAAGCGCTGGGGCAGGCGGTCGCCGAGCACTTCGGCATCAAGGTGGAATTCGTCGACATCGACAACCCGGCCTAGCAAACGCCGCGCACGACCCGTCATCCGCCCCCGAAAGGGGGCGTTTTTATTTCACGACGCCAACGTCGACATGGGCGTCGCAAGCCCCTGAATCCGCCGCACTCGGCTCCGGGAAAACCAGAGGGTGCGGTCAATGCAGCGCCTGTGCGTCGCATCTGGTCAATCGCGGTTCTCTCCCTGTCAATCCTGGCCGCAGCCCCAGCCCTAGCATTCCATGCAGCCGCCCGCAGCCGATCTCCTTCCCGGCCGGGCCTCCTTCACACGGAGCCACTGAATGCTGACCCTCTACGACCACCCGCGCTCCGGCAACTGCTACAAGGTCCGCCTCTTTCTAGCCCTCATCGGCAAAACCTACCAACGCACGTTTGTCGACGTGCTGGCCCGCAAAAACCAGACGGCGGAATTCGAGCGCGTCAGCGCCTTCCAGCAGGTCCCCGCGCTGACCGATGGCGCCACCGCCATCTGGGACAGTCACGCCATCCTGCTGCACCTGGCGCACCACTACGCCCCCGAATGGCTGGCGCCGCTGCCCAGCATCGGCGCCATGCACGCCTGGCTATCGGTATCCGCCAACGAAATCGCCAACAGCCTGCAGCCGCTGCGCTTGACGCACGTGGTCAGCAACGCCGAAGCCGCGCACCACCTGGGCGTCAGCGAAGCACTGCTCGACATCCCCGGCATGCAAGCCCGCACGGACCGATTCCTCTGCCGCATGAACAAGCGCCTGGCGGAAAACCGGTGGCTGGCCGGCACCGACGTACCGAGCGTGGCCGACATTGCCTGCTACGGCTACGCCGCGCTGGCCGAAGAAGCCGCCATCGACATCACCGCCTATCCGGCCGTTGCAGCGTGGCGCGAGCGCATACGGCAGTTGCCGGGATACGTACCCCCAGGCCCCTGAGCCCCGCACGCCACGACAAAAAACCAATACGACAAGACAAGAGGAAAAACCATGGACGCCATACCGGCCGTGCAGTCCGCTGCCCGCTCACACAAGAAACCGAACCTGTTCCGGGTCGCCGTTGCGACCGTCATCGGCACCGCCGTGGAAGCCTTCGACTTCCTCGCCTACGGCACCGCCGCGGCGCTGGTTTTCAACAAGATCTTCTTTCCGCAGTTCGATCCGGTGACCGGCACGCTGGCGGCCTTTGGCGCATTCGCCAGCGGCATGCTGGCGCGGCCCATCGGCGGCATCCTGTTCGGCCACTTCGGCGACCGCGTCGGCCGCAAATCCATGTTGACGTTGAGCCTGTTGCTGATGGGCCTGTGCACCGTGCTCATCGGGCTGCTGCCCACGTATGAACAGATCGGCATCTCGGCGGCGGTGCTGCTGGTCGTGCTGCGCATCGGCCAGGGCCTGTCGTTCGGCGGCGAGATGGGTGGCGCCATGCTGATGGCAGTCGAACACGCGCCGCCGAAGTGGAAGGCGTTCTTCGGCAGCCTGCCGCTGGTGGGTGCGCCCCTGGGCATCCTGTTGTCGGTGGGCTCCTTCGCGCTGGTGACGCGGCTGCCGGAAGCAGACTTCCTGTCCTGGGGCTGGCGCCTGCCGTTCCTCGCCAGTGCCGTGCTCATCGTGGTTGGCCTGTTCATCCGCCACGGCATCGATGAATCGCCCGAGTTCGAGCAGGTCAAGCGCGAGCGCGCGCAGGCCAGGCAACCACTCGCCAACAAGGTGCCGCTGCGCGAACTGCTGCGCGCGCACGGCAAATCGCTCTTGCTGTGCATCGGCTGCAAGATCGCCGAGGTCACCTTGATCTATACCTTCCTGGTGTTCTCGGTGTCTTACGCCGTGTCCAAGCTGGGTTTCAGCCGCGCCGACGCGCTGCACGCCTTGCTCTACGGCGCCGGCGTGCTGATGTTCACCATCCCGCTGTTCGGCGTCCTGGCCGACCGCATCGGGGCGCGCCGCGTCTGCGGCTGGGGCGGCATGTTGCTGGGGCTCATGGCCATTCCGATCTTCATGGCGGTGGGCAGCGGTTCGCTCATGGCATACAGCCTTGCCGTCTTCGTCGCCATGGCGTTGAACTACGCGATCATGATCGCGCCCCAGTCCAGCCTCTACAGCGCCCAGTTCCCCCCGGAGCTGCGCTATTCCGGGCTGTCCATCGGGGTCCAGTTCTCGGCGGCCATCGGCGGCGGCCTGGCGCCGCTGATCTCGGCCACGCTCGTCCAGAAGTTCGACAGCATCCTTCCCGTCGGCGTCTATCTGGCCTTCCTGGGCATCGTCGCCGGCACCTCGGCGTTCCTCATGAAACCCACGGCTCAGGACTTGCGCCGCGGCTGACGCGCCCAAGCCGTCCCGCAGCGGCGGCGCGACCTATGCGCCGCCGCTGCCGCTTCTGGCCGTCTTCCGATACAAGGCGGGAGACATGCCGAAGCGCTCGTGGAAGCGCCGGATAAAATGGCTGGCGTGCTGGAAACCGCAAGAGACGGCGATCTCCTTGACCTCGACGTGCGAGCGCCGCGGGTCCTCCAGCGCCTCCCTGGCCAGTTGCAGGCGGCGCTCGCGCACATAACTCGTGTATTGCAGCGAACGCATCTTGAACAGCCGGTGCACCCAGCGTGTGGTCACGCGCAGCACGTCCGCGACCGCCTGCACCGACAAGTCCGGATCGGTGAGGTGCGCATCGATGTAGCTCGCCAGCACCTGCCAGTTATCCGCCGGCGCCCGCGCATCGCCCGGTATCTTCTCCAGCGCCTGGCTGGTGTAGATCGAAGCCAGCAGCGCGAGTAAGGCCTGCTCGGCAAAGAGCGACGACGTGGGATTGGATTCCGCCTTGTCGAAAAATACGTGATGCAGGCAGCGATGGGCGGTCTGCACCATCGGCAAGCCGGCCACGCCGCGCTGCGCGGTGAACTGCGACATCGCCAGGCTGTGCGCGCCCAGCAGGCGCGAAAGCGGCCCCTTCACCACCACGATGCGCGAATCGGTGTACATCCGGATCTCGGAGGGCAGTGCGGTCGTGCGAAAGATGATGTCCCCCGGCTCCAGCGGCAGGGTCGCCTCGTTCTGAACGATGACGCCATGCCCCGCGATCACGAAGCTTGCCAGGAACTCCGCGTGGTCCAGGTCGGCCGCGTGCTCCGCGCGATGGTGCACGCTGATCGGTGTGGATTCCAGGCTGACCACCAATCCGCCCGCACGCAGCCGACAGGCCTGCAACTGCAGCCTGGGCTGCTCCGTCAACGCCCGGAACTCGCCCGGCAGGACGAGCTTGTCCAGCTCGCGCTCGTAGCCGGCGATCTCTTGCGCGTAGAAGGGGCGGAACTGGGGCGCAAAGTTGAGATCCGCCTCGGAACAAGCGGGCCGGGCGGGTGCGTTCACGGTCTGGCTGGCGCTGGGCATGCTCGGAACTCTCCGTCGGGCCGGCCGACAACGGCCGAAAAACGCCTGCCGTCCTGTCGCATTGAGTCAACCCGCGTTCGTGATCGGTCAATTGCAGGCCGCGCTGGCGGGCGTGTAATGGAGCCATTATCCCCAAGGAGACCCCATGCTGGAAAAACAAGCTCATGCCGACGCCTTCTTTGCGCGCTCCGCGAACAAGCTCGACTTCGGAAACTGGG
>NZ_DBHKZA010000145.1:0-7487 GCF_057314935.1 Achromobacter sp. | reverse complement strand
ACCAGCCGGCTGGCGCGGAACCACGGCCCGCGCCGCATCAGCATGCGCACCATCAACGCCTGGGACGCCTGCGGCAAGGCCTGGAAGTCTTCCAGGAAACGGCGTTCGCCGGCATCCAGCAGGTCGGCGTAGCGGTCAGCGACCCACGCCAGCGCGCGCTGGAAATTGTGAAGGTAGTAGTAACGGTGCGGGGGGAACATCGGCCAGGCCGGATAACTGGTGTTTTATCCAGTAATCATAGCAGGCGGGTAATCCCCGCGTCTGCCCGTGGCGGACAATCTGGGCGCGGCGCATCAAATAAAAAAGCGGCGCCGGAAAGCCTGGGCTTTCCGGCGCCGCCATCATGCGGAACCGTCTTGCGGAACCGCCGGGCGCGTTAACGCGCGGGCTGCGCGGCCGCCCCCACTTCCTTTCGCACCTTGGCCACATCCGACGCGCTGACTGCCGCGCCCTTGTTGCCCCAGCTCGACCGCACGAAGGTCACCACGTCGGCGACTTCCTTGTCGGTCATGCGCCAGTCGAAGCCAGGCATCGCGTAGGCCGTGGGCGCCGCCGTCGTGCCCGGCATCTGCGCGCCCTTGAGCACGATGTGGATCAGCGAGGCCGGATCGGCGGAATTCACCGTCGAGCTCAGCGCCAACTGCGGGAACGTTTCCGTATAACCCTTGCCGGTGCTACGGTGGCAGGCGGCGCAGTTGTTCAGGAACGCCATCGCGCCATCGCTCTTATCCTTGCCGGTACGCAGCGCTTGCGCCACGGACTCGTCATAGGCCAACGGCTTGGTCGCGTCCTTGTTGACCGGCGGCAAGCTCTTCAGATACACCGCAATGGCGTTCAGATCGGCGTCGGACAAGTGCTGCGTGCTGTCCTCGACCACTTGCGCCATGCCGCCGAACGCAGCCGAATGGCCGTTGCGGCCAGACTTCAGGAAGACGGCGATGTCTTCCTTCGTCCAGTTGCCCAGGCCGTCGGTGGCGTCGCCGCGCAGGTTCTTGGCCAGCCAGCCTTCCACCACGCCGCCCGACAGGAAGGCCGAGCCGTCCGCGTCGCTCAGCGCCTTTTCCTGCAGGGCGAAACCGCGCGGCGTGTGGCAAGTGCTGCAATGGCCCAGGCCTTCGACCAGGTACTGGCCGCGCAGCAGCGCTTCGCGGTCGGCGCCCTTCAAGTCGCTCGCGGCCGGGCCGCTGACGACGTCGGGCGCGAACATCCAGCGCCACACGGTCAAGGGCCAGCGCATCGACGTGGGCCACGAGATATCCGTGTCCTTGTTCTCCTGCTTGACCGGTTCCACGCCATGCATGAAGTAGGCATACAGCGCCTTCACGTCATCGGGCGTGACCTTGGCATACGCGGTGTATGGCATGGCCGGATACAGCGAATGCCCGTCGCGCGCCTTGCCGTGGCGCACGGCCTGGTCGAAGTCCTCGTACGTGTAGTTGCCGATGCCCGTCTCTTTGTCGGGCGTGATGTTGGTCGAATAGATCGTGCCCAACGGCGACTCGATGCCCAATCCGCCGGCAAAGGGCTTGCCGCCTTTGGCCGTATGGCAGGCGATGCAGTCGCCGGCGCGCGACAGGTATTCGCCCTGCTTGATCATCTGCGCATCCGCCGCGGCGGGCGTGCCGTCCGCCGCGAACGCGGCGCTGGCGACCAGGGCCGAGAAGGCCGCAACAATGGTTTGCTTCAACATTGTTCCGTCTCCTTAAGCCTGGACCAGCGGGCCGGGGCTCTTCAGATACTGGTCGCGGATCGCCTGCGCGGCCCAGAAGGCCAAGGCGCCCACCAGCCCCGTCGGGTTGTAGCCCATGTTCTGCGGGAACACGCAGGCCCCCATCACGAACACGTTCGGCACATCCCAGCTTTGCAGGTACTTGTTGACCACGCTTTCCTTGGGGTTCGAGCCCATGATGGCGCCGCCGGTGTTGTGCGTGCTTTGGTAGACGCGCGTGTCATAGCGCGCGCCCTTCTTGCGCACGGCCACGTAGTGCTTTTCCGGATTCATGGCCTTGGCCACCGTCTCCATGCGCTTGCCCATGTAGCCCAGCATGTCGAACTCGTTGTCATGCCAGTCGAACGTCATGCGCAGCAGCGGCTGGCCATAGGCGTCCTTGTACGTCGGATCCAGCGACAGGTAGGCGTCGCGGTACGACATCACCGAACCGGAAATGCCGATGGTCATGAAGCGCTGGTACGCGTCCTGCACGCCGGCCTTCCACGCGGTGCCCCAGGTGGGCGTGCCCGGGGTGGTCGGCGTCTGCTTGATGGGACGGCCGCCGTAGCGCACGTGGCGGATGCTGGCGCCGCCCAGGAAGCCCAGCGGGCCGTGGTCGAACTGGTCGCCGTTCAAGTCGTCCATGCCCACGCCGCCCGCGCCGGTGCCCACGAACGGGTTCAGCTGGGTGCCCTTGGGCAGCAGCACGTTCACCGCGCCGTTCATCTGGTACGCGTAGTTCTTGCCGACCACGCCTTCGTTGGTCTTCGGGTCGTAGGGTTTGCCGATACCCGACAGCAGCAAGAGGCGCACATTGTGCATCTGGTAGGCCGACAGGATCACCAGGTCGGCCGGCTGATCGATTTCCTGGCCCTGGGCGTCGATGTACGTCACGCCGATGGCCTTCTTGCCGGTCGAATCCAGATTGACCTTGATCACCTGCGAATGCGTGCGCAGCTCGAAATTCGGCTTCTTCAGCAGCACAGGCAGGATGGTCGTCTGCGGCGACGCCTTCGAGTACATGTAGCACCCGTAGTTCTCGCAGAAACCGCAGAAATTACAGGGACCCAGGCGCACGCCGTACGGGTTGGTATAGGGGCCCGAGGCATTGGCGGCGGGTGCCGGATACGGATTGAACCCGACTTCGCGCGCGGCCTTCTCGAACAACTGCGCGCCATACGTGTTGGGCAGCGCGGGCAGCGGGAATTCCTTGCTGCGCTTACCTTCCAGCGGGTTGCCGCCTTCGACGATCTTGCCGTTCAGGTTGCCGGCCTTGCCGGACGTGCCGCACACGTACTCGAATTTCGAGAAGTACGGTTCCAGTTCGTCGTACGTCACGCCGAAGTCCTGGATGGTCATGCCTTCCGGAATGAACTTCTTGCCGTAGCGCGTTTCGTAGCGCGTGCGCAGTTCCAGCTCTTCAGGCAGCGCGCGGTAGTGCATGCCGTTCCAGTGGAAGCCAGCGCCGCCCACGCCCGTTCCCAGCAGGAACGAGCCGTTCTGGCGGTACGGCACGGCCACGTCGTCCACGCCATGGCGGATCGTCACGGTTTCCTTGGACAGGTCCTGGAACAGCTTGCCGCGCACGGAATACGCCAGCTCGTCGATCACCTTCGGGTACTCGGCGTCCTTCGGCGTGTCCTG
Organism: Achromobacter sp.; assembly: GCF_057314935.1. Taxonomy (NCBI): domain Bacteria; kingdom Pseudomonadati; phylum Pseudomonadota; class Betaproteobacteria; order Burkholderiales; family Alcaligenaceae; genus Achromobacter; species Achromobacter sp. The sequence continues at coordinate 4,132 of NZ_DBHKZA010000145.1, read as the reverse complement.
CATGCCGCCGCGTTCCAGCGCCAGCACGTGCAATCCGGCCTCGGTCAGTTCCTGCCCCAGGATCGCGCCGGTCCAGCCGAACCCGACCAGGACGGCATCCACTTTCTCTTTCTTTATCGCCATGATTAACCCTTCTCCCCAGAGATCGACACGGGGCCATAGGGGTACTTCACATTGGGCTGGTCGACCCAGTCCATATAGTCGGCGCGCGCGCCCGGAAAGCCCACCATCTTCCAACCCACCATGTTCTTGTTGCCGCCGTAGATCGGATCGGCAAAGAACCCTTCCTTCGTGTTGGACAAGAGGAAGCTGAAGAACGTCCTGGAAGGCACGGTCTCGAATTCGATCTTGCCGCCCTGCAGATCCTTCAGGATCTGTTCTTGCAGCGGCTTGTCCAGTTCGGCGTACACCTTGCCGTGCGTCTTCACGCACCAGGCGTTGCAGGCTTCGATGCCGTGGCGGTAGACCTCGCGGGGATTCTGGTTCAGCTGATACCCCAGTTCCGGCACCTGGTCCGTATGGAACGGGCCCTGCATGTACCAGAGCTTGCCGTGGCCGAAGGGCGTTTCCATCTGGCGGTCGATGAACTCGGGCACGCCGGCGGCGATGGCGCCCGGACCGTACTCGTCGGCGGGGATCAGATGATCCACGGCCGCCACGATGAAGGTCCATTCAGGCTGGGTGAAATAGGTGGGTGCGTAGGGCTTGGCGGCCTGGGCGGCCTTGCCTTCGTCGGCGCTGGTACAGGCCGTGGTCAAGGCCCCTACCGCCATCGTCGACGCTGGCACGATGGCCAACGCTTGCAGAAACCGCCGGCGCGGCTTTGCATCTTCTGTCATAGACATCTCCGTGAATACTCCAAGTTGTCCTAGCGCGCTACCGAACATGAAACCTGGAAACACGAACTGCCGAGCTAGTGACAACACGCTCTTTGCTTACAGAAAATCGACCCTGCTCTTGAAAAGGGACATAAGAGAAGGTGCTCGCATTATGCGCCTTTTCAACCATCTGATCCGCTCAACTGACCATATCAGTTCGATTTTCTTGACATGGGATTGTCTTTTGCTTTAAGGACAATGTAAGAAGCCCGCAAAAGCGGGCTTTTCTGACAAGCGGGTTAACGGATTCTGTATATTTCGCGGCAGGAACAGCAACGGATCCCCCCATGAACGACAAGACGAAGACCTGGCGCAGTTCGACGACCACGCGCAGCTGGAGTTCCACCTCGGACCTCACGCCCGAACAGCGCGTGAACATCGAAGACCTGCTGGACAGCAAGATGGACAGCGTCAGCGTCACTCAGGAATGGAGCTACGCCGGCCTGGAAAACGGGGAATCGTTCAAGGTCCTGATCAAGGACGGCGCGGTCACAGTGAACGGCCGCAAATACGACAGCCTGGACGAGGTTCCACGCGCCGAACGCGAACGCATCGAGGCGTTGCGCAGCGGCAAAGACCTGGGCGGCCTGTGGGACATGCTGAAAAACGCGGGCATCGACGTGCAGGACTTCGCCGGCGATGCGGCTGACGGCAAGCGCAAGCCTGCCTTCACCATCGAAACCGATAGCCCAGATCAGGCCGACGCGCCCTCGGCGCGCCCTGCTCCCGCCGCCGGCGCGTCGCACCCCTCGCGCGTCAATGCGGATCCGTCGTTGTCGCCCGGCGCGGTCCCCTCGGGTGGCGGACTGCGGCGCATGCTGCTGATCGGCATCGCGATCGGCCTGGCGCTATGGGTGGCGCAAGCGCTGAACCTCTTCTAATGGGGCGGACCGCGGCCTCAGGTCGTGGTCTGGACGTGCAGCCGGCTCGATTTGCAGCGGTGCAACGCGCGATAGTATTCCAGCGGCCGGCCATTCGAGCCGTAGGCAATGGACTCGATGCGCAGCAACGGTTCGGCGCTGTCCATGCCCAGCAATTCACACGTGTGCGTGTCGGGCGCCACCGCATCGATCCAACGCTCCGCCCGCACGATGCGCAACCCGTACTGGCGGCGCAGCACGTCATACAACGAACGGTTTTCCAAGCGCGTGCGGTGCAGGCCGGGCGCCAGATCCGCCGGCACGGCGGTCTCCACCAGCAACTGCAGTTCGCCGTCCACGCTGCGCAGGCGCTTTAGCGCCACCACCATGTCCGCGTCATTCAGCGCCAGCGACGTCGCTTCCTGCGCGGTCGGAGCGCGTAGCTCCTGCACCAGCACCTGCGTGCGGACGCTGCGGCCCTTGCGGGCCATTTCGTCCGAAAATCCCAGCACCGTCGATACGAAATCCTCATCCCGTTCGCGCGCCGACACAAATGCGCCCTGCCCGCGGATCTTGTAGATCAGGCCATTACGCACCAGATCCGCCAACGCCTCCCGCACCACAATGCGTGAGATGCCGTACTGTTCGCCGAACTCGGCTTCGGTGGGCAGCTTGGCCCCCACCGCCAGTTCCCCTTGAAGGATCTTGCCGCGCACCACATCGCGGAACTGCGCCCAAAGCGGGGCGCCGGCGCTGCGGTCCAGTACGTCTTGGGTCGGGATGGGGCTGCTCATGTCGTGATAAGGCTAAGACTCGAATCAATATCTACAAAATGCCGATCGCGCAGAATGGCGGCGCACGCCAGCCACTCGTCGCGCCGGCGCGTATCCGTCCAACCCAGCGCCTCTGCGGCCAGCTCCGCCAATTCGGCCAGCAAGCCATCGGTGACGCGGCCGCATATCGCCAGCAAGGTCCGGCGGATCACCAGATCGGCCAGATGCTGCACGCCGGTCTGGCGGCACAGCATGCGGATCTCGGCTTCGGAATAGTCCGGCGCATGGCGCAGCGGAACGTCCCCTGCCGCCGCGAAGGCCTGCGCCAGGCCGTCGGCACGCGAACCGTAGCGGCTGACCAGCCCGTCGATCCGTTCGCGCGAAAGGCCTGAGCTAGCCCGGATCGTATCGACCAGTTGTTCCCTGGCCGGGCCGTCCGCGGGCATGTCCGTACCACCGCCGATGGCCAGCGCCTCGGTCAAGCGCAGACGGGGCCGGTCCAGCAGCGTCAGCACCTGGTTCGCGGCCAATTCCGCCAAGGATCGGAACGTGGTCCACTTGCCGCCCACCAGGCACACCAGCGGAACCTTGCGCACGGCGTTCGGCGGATCGACCACCACCGCGTGGTCGCGCGATATCTGGCCGGGCTTGTCCGCATCCGAATACGCCAGCGGACGCACACCAACATAAGTGTAGACGACGTCGCCGCGCGCAAAACGCAGCCGCGGGAAGACCTCGCCCAGCACGTCCAGCAGGTAATCGATCTCGGCGGATTCGGTAGCCGCCTGGTCGGGATCATCAACCGGAATGTCGGTGGACCCGACCAGCACGCGATCCATAAAGGGATAAACGATGCAGACCCGTCCGTCAGACGCTTCGAAATACACCATGCGCCCGTCCAACGCCGCGCGCAACGCGGGATGGTCCAGGATCAAGTGCGAGCCCTTCGTGCCCATGACGCGTGAACCCGCCCCTTCCAGCACGCCGGCGGACCGGTCCAGCCACGCGCCCGTGGCATTGACCACGGTGTCCGCGGTGACCTCGACGGTTTCCCCGTTGATCTCGTCGCGCAGGCTAAGCGTCCTGCCCCGGCACGCCGTCACATTGCAATAGTTGGCCGCCAGCGACGCGGGCTGGTCGGCATGCGCGTCGGCGATCAGTTCCTGGATCAACCATTCGGGATGGCTGATCCAGGCATCGAAATACGTGGCCGTCCAGCCCACCGACTCCCGGAACAGGATGTTGTCGGCGGCCGAAGCCCTGGCGATGCGGTGTTCCGGCATCACGCGCTGGCGCCGTCCCAGGCGGTCATACAGGCGCAGGCCCAGCGCCACCACGAATACGCCGCGCGCCCCGGGCGACGCCTTGAATCCGGCAAAGCGCAGCACGCTGCCCAGCAGGCCGCCGAAACGGCTGGACAACGGCACCACCGTTTCCAGCGGACGCACCAGATGCGGCGCGTTGCGCAGCAGCCGATTGCGTTCGCGGGTGGCTTCCGCCACCAGCGCGAATGCGCCGCTTTCCAGGTAACGCAAGCCGCCATGGATCATCCGCGACGGCGCACTGCTGGCGCCGGCCGCAAAGTCGCCCTTGTCGACGATCAGGCAGTCCACGCCCTGCA
>NZ_DBHKZA010000144.1:0-7620 GCF_057314935.1 Achromobacter sp. | reverse complement strand
CCGCGTCGCCGCCGTCAACCGTTCGGCCATGAACGCCAGGAACTCGCGCGCCAGCAGCGGCAAGGTCCTGCCCTGCAGTGTCAGCACCTGGATGCTCCGCTGCCGCATTTCCGGATTCGTGAACGGCACGCCCGCCAATCTGTCGCTGCCCACCTGGCCCATCAGGGTCAGATAGCCCGTCAACGCAACGATCCGGCTGCCCGGCAGCATCGGCAGGAACGCCGCCGAATGGTTCGACACATAGGCCGGTTCGATGTGCAGTCCCGCGTTCGCGCAGGCGGTATCGAAGAGCTGCCTGACGGTCGTGCCCTGGTCGCCCAGCGACAACGGATAGTCAGCCAGATCCCGCATGCCCACGCTGCGCCGGCTTGCCAGCGGATGATCCCGGCACATCACCGCATACACCGGCGCCCGCGTCAGCAGTTCGGTCTTCAGGCGTTCGTCCTGGACGGTGGAATAGCGCAACGCGATCTGCGACAAGCCCTCCAGGATCTGCCGGCTGACCTCCTCCGGCCGCTCCACATGCAGATGAAACCGCGCTTCAGGACGCACCTGCTTGAATTCGGCCATGCTGAGCGGCAGAAAGCGGTGGGCGAAGCCTTCCGTGCAGGCCAGCCGGATCGTGACGTCGCCCACATGGCCGCGCTGGCGGATCTGAGTGGTAACGCGCTCGGCCTCGAGGGCGGCGGCGTTGGCGTAGGCGGCTAGCTGCCGGCCGGCTTCGCTCAGCGCCATGCCGCGCGCCTGGCGCTCGAACAGCACGATGCCCAGGTCGTCCTCCAGCTTGGCGATCTGGCGGCTGACGGCCGAGGCCGCCACGTGCTGGGCAGCGGCGGCCCCGGCGATCGACCCGCAGCGGACGACTTCCAGGAAGTACCTCAAGGCCAGTGAAATCATGGTGTGCTCCAAACCCATGCCTTAAAGGCATGCCAAAGATGCTAATTATCTAATTGTGGCACGGTGTGAAGCGTAATAACTTTGTGCTTCCTTTGCGTACCCGAGAGCCGATGTGATTCGCGAACAAGCCGTCCTCCATGCCGTTGAAGCCTTTGATTCCGGCGCCCTGCTGGCCACGCTGGCGCGTCGCGTCGCCTATGCGACGGAAAGCGAAGTGCCGGAACAAGCGCCCGCGCAGCATGCCTACCTGAATGAGGACCTGATCCCGCTTTTGACGGCGCTGGGATTTTCCTGTGAGGTCCACGCGAATCCCGCCGGGGTCGACCTGCCCATCCTGGTGGCGCAACGCGTCGAACAACCCGGCCTGCCGACCGTGCTGATGTATGGCCATGGCGATGTCGTGCGCGGCAACGCCGCCAAATGGGAGGCCGGCCGCGACCCGTGGCGCCTGCAAGTCGAGGGAGACCGCTGGTACGGCCGCGGCACGGCCGACAACAAGGGCCAGCACTCCATCAACCTGGAAGCGCTGCGGCAAGTCATCACCGCACGCAATGGCAAACTGGGTTTCAACACCACCTGGCTGATCGAAACCGGCGAAGAAGCAGGTTCGCCTGGCCTGGCCGCCTTCTGCGAGGCCCAGCGCAGCGCGCTGGCGGCCGACGTGTTCATCGCCAGCGACGGCCCGCGCCTGAATGCGGAACGCCCCACGCTCTTCATGGGATCGCGCGGCGCGGTGAATTTCGAATTGAAGCTGCGCGCCCGCGAGCGCGGTTACCACTCCGGCAACTGGGGCGGCCTGCTGGCCAACCCGGCCATCGTGCTGATGCACGCCATCGGCACGATGGTGGACGCCCGTGGCCGCATCACCGTCGATGGCCTGCGCCCGCCCCCCATTCCGGCCGCGGTGGCCGACGCGTTGGCCGACCTGCAAGTGGGCGGCGGCGCAGACGACCCCGAGATCAACGCCTGGTGGGGCGAACCCGGACTCTCCGCGCCAGAGAAGGTGTTTGGCTGGAACAGCCTGGACGTCCTGACCTTTGGCGCGGGCGATCCGGCCAAGCCCGTGAACGCGATTCCGCCGGAAGCCGTGGCCTGGTGCCAGCTGCGTTTCGTGGTCGGCACCGACTGGCGCGCGCTGGAGACCCACGTGCGCGAACACCTGCGGCAAGCGGGATTTGAAGACGTGCAGGTACGGATCGGCATGCAGGCCGGCGCCACGCGCCTGTCGCCCGACAATGCCTGGGTGCGCTGGGCCGCCACGTCGCTGGAACGCACGACCGGCAAGCGGCCCGCGCTGCTGCCCAACCTGGGCGGCTCGCTGCCCAACGATATCTTTGCCGATCAACTGGGCTTGCCCACCCTGTGGGTGCCGCATTCCTACCCTGCCTGCGCGCAGCATGCGCCCAATGAACATCTGCTGGGCAGCGTGGCGCGCGAAGGGCTGGCGATCATGGCCGGCCTGTTCTGGGATCTGGGCGACCAGGGCCCCTGCCTGCGCGAGGCGGCCGCCGCCTCGCCCGCCCCGTAAGTGCGTCTCCCCTCTTCGTCTCCCCCTCTTCGCGTTCCCCTTTTGACTGATAGAGAGCTTTGCCATGACCGCTAGATTTTGTGCCGCCGTGATGGCGTTCAACCTTGCCGTCGCCGCCTATGCGGGCGAGGCCCATGCCGCCTATCCCGAACAGCCGATCAAGATCGTCGTGCCGTTCACGCCGGGCGGCGCTACGGACGCGGTGGCCCGGCTGCTGGCCAACAAGCTCTCGGGCAGCCTGGGGCAATCCGTGATCGTGGAGAACCGCCCCGGCGCATCCACCGTGATCGGCGCCGACGCCGTGGCGCGGGCGCAACCCGACGGCTACACGCTGCTGTTGTCGGGCAGCACGACCTACACCGTGCTGCCAGCGCTGAAATCGTCGCTGCCCTATGACCCGCTGCACAGCTACGAGCACGTCGCCATCGTCGCGATGGCCCCGGTCGTGCTGCTGGCGCAGAACGGGCTGGCGGCCAACACGGTGCAGGAAGCCGCCGCGCTGGCCAAGCAGCAAAGCGACAAGGGCGGCCTGATGTACGGCACCTTCGGTCCCGGCTCCGCGCCGCACCTGGCCGGCGAAATGTTCGCCGAAGCCGTGGGGGCCAAGATGATGCCGGTGCCGTACAAGGGCAGCGCGCAACTGATCACCGCCATGATCGGCGGCGAGGTCGCGCTGGGCGTGGACACGGTGTCGTCGGCCGCGCCGCAGGTGCGCGCCGGCAAGGTCCGCGCGCTGGCCGTCACGGGCGAACACCGCGTGCCGCAATTGCCGGATGTGCCCACCTTTACCGAAGCGGGCATTCCGCAGGTGTCCTTCGTGGGCTGGTACGCGCTGGCCGCCCCGGCCCGCACGCCCGCGCCGGTGATCGACACGCTGAACCGCGCGGTGGCCAAGATCATGGAAGATCCGCAGGTGCGTCGGGCGGTGACGGATCTGGCGCTGGAACCGGTCTACCTGCCGGGCCAGGCGTTCCAGGATCAGATCGCCCGCGAACTGCGCACGTTCGGCGACGTTGCCAAGCGGGCGAACATCACGCTGGACTGATCGGAACAGCCCGGCTGGACAGCGCGTCCTGCCGGGCCCGCCCGGATCAATACTTGTAGTTCACGCCCAGCATGGCGCTGAACGGCGCGCCATAGTAGTTGCTGTAGACGTTGGTGCTGGCGTAGTACTTCTTGTCGAAGACGTTGTTCAGGTTCAAGGTCGCCGACCACTGGCGGTTGAACTGGTAGCGCGCCATCAGATCCACCAGCGCATAGCCGCTTTGCGACGACTCCAGCGGCTGCCCGCCGGGGCCGCGGCTGGAATAGGTGCTGCCGCTTTCCCACCGCACCCCGCCGCCCACCGTCAAGGCGCTTAGATCGCCGGGCAGGCGGTAAGTGGTGTACAGCTTGGCGATGTGGCGCGGCAGGCCGACTTGCGTGATGAAGCCTTGCGGCAGGCGGCGGTCCACATAGGCGTAGGACAACTGCATCTGCCAGCCCGGGGTCAGCTCGCCGGTGATTTCAGCTTCCACGCCCCGCATCACCGCGCCGTCGGCGGCGACGTAGGCATTGTCGCCATTTGGCGCCAGCCGGTCGCCGTCCAGCATGGCGTAGTTGTCCTGGCGCGTCCGGAACAGGGCCAGCGAGCCGTTCAAACGACCGTCCAGGAGCGCAGACTTCAGGCCGATCTCATAGGTATTGCCCTTGATGGGCGCCAGCACCCCGCCCGTCACGCTCTGCGCCTGTTGGGGCTGGAAGATGCTCGTGTAGCTGGCATAGGCGGACAGGGTGCTGGTCAGGTCGTAGACCACGCCCGCATAGGGGGTGTAGACGCCCTGCTCGCGCATGTTGTCCGGATAGGACGACCCATCGGTGTAGTTGTAGGAAGCCTGTTGATCCCACCACGTCACCCGCGATCCCAGCACCACCGACAGCGCGTCGGTCGGACGCAGGCGGAGCGCGCCATAGATCGACGCCTGCTTTTCGGTGTAGTACCGCTTGCCGGTGGACTGCCAGTCCGGTTCGGGCATGTCGCCGTTCCACTGGCGGATGTCGGGAATCTTGGGGTCATAGCCCGGCGCGACCCAAAGCGGATAGGTGTCGTAGTCGCCTTTCGTGCGCGACGCGCTTGCGCCCACCACCAGGTCATGCTGGCGGCCAAAGGCGTCGAATGCGCCGGTCAGGCTCGCGTCGACCGCGTTCTGGGTTTTCGGGATGGGCCATTTGGCCACCCACACCGACGCGCCCTGGCCCGTCGTCGGGTTGGCCCAGCCGTTGCTGCTGAACCAGCCATAGGTGCGGTCGTTGTCGTCGCCCGTGCGGGACACGGTGACCGACCCCTTCCACAACGGCGCGAACTCGTGGTCCAACGTGGCGAACACGTTGTAGCGCGTGCGCTCCTGGCGGCTCCAGTTGGTCGCCGAGTTGAAGCGTTGCGGGAAATCGGTCTTCGTGCCGTCCGCGTACGCGGCCGGAAAGCCGAAGTATGAGCATGCCGTGCATTTCTTGCGCTGATATTCCCCGCCCAGGGTCAACAACGTGCTTTCGGCCAGATCCGCCTCGACCACGCCGTAAAGCAACTGCGAATCCTGCTTGACCCGGTCAATGAACGATCCGCCCTCCTGCCACGCGCCGACCAGACGGCCCCGCAGCTTGCCCGATTCGTCCAGCGGGCTGCCCAGATCGAATTCCGTGCGCTTGTAGTCCCACGACCCCACTGCCGCGCCCACGCCCGCCTCGAACTCGCGGGTCGGCCGCTTGCGCACCAGGTTGATCGACGCCGCGGGGTTGCCGGCGCCGTTCAACAGGCCGGTAGAGCCGCGCACCACCTCGATCCGGTCATAGAGGGCGGTGTCCAGCCCCAGGGCGTTGAAGTCCTTGTGCGTGGGCACGCCGTCCACCTGCATGTTGGTGATTTCCATGCCCCGCGCGTACAGGCCCTTTTCGTTGTCGTCGGCCGACCCCTTCTTCTTGAAGGTCAGGCCCGGCGTGTTGGCGATGGCGTCCTCCAGGGTGTTGAGCCCCTGATCCGACAGGCGCTGGCGCGTCATCACCGATACGGATTGCGGCGTTTCGCGCAACGTCATCGGCAGCTTGGTGGCGGTAGTGGACAAGCCCACCGTGTACGAGTCCGTGCCTTCGCTGGGCGCGGGCTCGCGCGAGCCCAGCACTTGCACCGGAGCCAACGTCTGCGCGCCGGCGACACGCAGGCCGTAATTGTTGCCCCCCTGGCCGACCGCTTCCAGTCCGGTGCCCGCCAGCATGGCCGCCAGGCCCGAGGCGATGCCGTAGTCGCCTTGCAGGCCCGCGCTTTGCTTGCCTTGCGTCAGTTGGGCGTCGAAAGACAGCACCACGCCGGCCTGGGCGGCAAAACGGCCAAGCGCCAGGCCCAGCGGGCCGGCCGGCACGTCGTAGCGGCGCGCGGCGTCGGCCGACGGCGCGGCTTGCGCCAGCGCGGGCGGGGCCGACGCGAGCCCCATCAAAGCGACAAAGACGGCGCGCGCGATCGGCGCCAGCGGACCGGGAGGACGATGGTAGGACGTAGTGAAAGGCATAAGCTCGTGGTTTTCCGTGAATCAAATCCGACGTAATCCCTGCTAAGTCGGACGAGTACGGAAAAAGGACAATGCCTGTTGAAAATAAATCAGCCGCGGGCGACGACCCGGGTGTAATAGCGCGTGAAACGCGAAACACGCACGGGCAGCGCGCGTTCCACGGCGGCCAGCGCGCGGTCGGTGTCGTCGATCGGGAATGCGCCCGACACACGCAGCGAGGCGACCGCCTCGTCGCAGCTGAGGCGGCCGGGACGGTAGCGATCCAGCTGCGCAATGAAGTCGCCCAACCGCAAGCCGTCCACGATCAAGAGGCCCCGGGTCCAGGCATCGGGTTCGCCCGTGATGGCGCCGTCATGACGGGCGCCCGCCCCTTCCAGCACGCCTTGTTCGCCCGCGTTCAGCACCAGCGGCGGCCTCCCGTCCACGGGCAGCAGCTCGACCGCATGCCGCAGCACTGCGACACGCGTCTGCGTGTCTTGCCGGTTGACGGTGAATCGCGTGCCCAGCGGGCGCACGGTGCCGTGCAGCGTCGTCACGCGCAGGGGCGGCAAGCCCGGGGCGGCATGTTCGGTATCGACCAGGATCTCGCCCGCGTGGACGGTGATGTGGCGGCCGCGCGCGTCCACGGCCACGTCCACCGCGCTGGCGCTGTCCAGCCAGAGCAAGGTGCCGTCCGTCAGCACCAGTTCGCGGCGTTCGCCCGTACCTATGCGGTAGTCCGCCAGATAGCGGGCCGCCATCCGCTCGACCGGCAGGGTGCGCCAGGCCAGCAAGCCGCCGGCGCCAACCAGCGCCACCGCCCCCAGGCCGTTACGCAGCACGGCGCGCCGCCGCGTGAAATGATGGTCGGCGCGGTACAGTGTATCGGCAGCCAGCCGCGCCGGCGCCGCGCCCAGCGTGCCGCGCAGCCGTTCCACCTGCCGCCAGATACGGGCGTGTTCGGGGTCGGCCGCCAGCCAGCGGCCATGGGCCGCCACATCAGCCGCGCTGACGTCATCGGCGCAGAGCCGCGCGTACCATTGCGCCGCCGCGGTAATTGTCCTGTCCGCCATCGCCGCCTACTGTCGTTCCAGGGCGTAGACCAGGCAGTGCTCGGTCGCGCGCGCCATGTATTTCTTGACCGAACTGACCGTCACGCCCAGCTTGGCTGCGATGTCGGCATAGCTCGCGCCTTCCAGCTGCGACATCAGGAACGCGCGCCGGACCTTGTCGCCCAGGCCGTGCAGCATGGCGTCGATTTCGCGGATGGTTTCCAGCAGAATGGCCTGCGTCTCGGGGGAGATCGCGTGGGCTTCGGGTTGCTGCGCCAGGGTTTCCAGCCAGGCGCGTTCCAGCACCTGGCGGCGGATGTGGTCCACCAGCGTGCGCTGCGCCACCGTGGCCAGAAAGCTGCGCGGCTGCCGCACGCCTTGCAACTGGGCCATGGACGCGGGCGAGGCCAGCAGGCGCAGGAAGGTGTCTTGCGCCAGGTCCGCGGCCTCGGCGGGCACGCTCAGCCGGCGCAACAGCCAGCCGCGCAGCCAACCGTGATGGTCGCGATACAGCAAGCCCAGCTCGCGGTGCTCCAGAGATTCCGAGGACGACATGGCCGTAGCGCGACCGCTTCCTGATTTTTAAGAATGGGAATTGTAATCATTATTGATGATGGCGGGCAAT
>NZ_DBHKZA010000143.1:0-7705 GCF_057314935.1 Achromobacter sp. | reverse complement strand
TTGAAGGAGCTGACCGTCAGCCCGATGGGGGCGCCATCAAGGCCGGCGGCAGTGACGACCGTTACGCCCGTGGCATAACGGCCCAGTGCGGTACGGAAGAAGGAGGCGTCAAAATCGGGGGAGGAGGCGGGCATGCAATCGTTAAGTCGGGCGGGCGCGCGGGGCGCCCGGCATCAAGGCGACAGGCGTTCGATATTCCAGGCCGTGCCGTCGGCGACATAGCGCAGGCGGTCGTGCAGGCGCGAGGGCCTGCCTTGCCAGAACTCGAAAGCGGTGGGCTTCAGGCGGTAACCGCCCCAGTGCGGCGGGCGCGGCGGCTGTTCGCCGAAACGTTCGCGGAATTCCTGCTCGCGGGCTTCCAGCTCTTCACGGGTGATGGGCTGGCTTTGGCGCGAAGCCCAGGCGCCGATGCGCGAACCGGCGGGCCGGCTGTGGTAGTACGCATCCGACTCTTCGGCGGCGACTTTTTCCACCACGCCTTCGATCCGCACCTGGCGTTCCAGCGGCTGCCAGAAAAACAGCAGGCAGGCGCGCGGCTCGGCCAGCAGATCCTGGCCCTTGCGGGATTCATAGTTGGTGAAGAACGTGAAGCCGTGCTCGTCAAAGCCCTTGATCAGGACGATGCGGGCGCTGGGCTGGCCGTCGGCGTTCACCGTGGCGAGCGTCATGGCGTTGGGTTCCGGCACCTTGGCGGCCAGCGCTTCGTCGAACCAGCGGGAAAACTGCTGGAACGGGGACGCTGCGGCCTGGCTTTCCAGCAGGACGTTCTTTTCGTAACTTTGACGCAGATCGGAGACGGACATGAGGCGTGGGATTCAGCGTTGATAACAGGGAGTTTATACCGCTTGGGGCATCGCTCCCTTATTGACCCCGCGCAGGTCTCAGGCATGTTTGGCGCCCGCGGCCGGGCGGGGAGCTGTCAGCTACCTTCCGGCAGGGGCCGCCCATCCAGTTCCAGCCGGCGGGCAATGGCGTCCAGGCGGGCGTCATGGATGCCGGCGGCGCGTAGCGCCTGGGCGGTCTGGACCACGTAGTCGGTGCAGGGGCCGTAGCGGCCGGCGGCCCGGCGCACGATGGCCAGCAGTTCGGCATCGGGCAGGGCGCGGATGTAGGCCGGATTGTCCCGGTTCATGATGAAGACCAGCGCGCGGACGGGGCCGGCGTCGGTTGCGCAGTTGATCCAGCGGGGCAGATAGGCCCCCGTGGACATCTCGCGTTCCCAGAGGGCGGGGAAATAAGTGGGCACCTGGTCGCCGGCCAGTCGGTAGACGACGCCCCGGCAGGAACCTCCGCGGTCCAGCCCGAAGACAAGACCCGGGCATTCCGGCGTGCCGCGGTTCACGCGCGACCATAGGCACAGCGCCCGGTGGTGTCCGCGCAGGGTCGCCAGGCGGCGTTCCATGAAATCGAAATCGGGGCGCCAGATCAGAGATCCGTACCCATATACCCAGACGTCTTCGCCGGATTGCCAATGCTGCAGCGCCTGGTCCAGCGAGGCCTGCCTTTCCTCTGGCGTCCAGAGGCGAAAGGGCAGGCTGGCGCCGGCGATGCCGGCGGCGGGAGGAGAGGACTGCATGTTCACGACTACGGGTTCCGGTCAGACTCGAGCGGGGGATTGCGGTTGGCCCATCCGCCCGCCATCAGGGCCAGCGAATACGCCCAGAACAACGGGGCGACGCCAATTACCGCACCCAGCGCGCCGAAGGTCAACGGCAGGGATACCTGTGACCCGTTGATCAGCGCCATCCGCAGGCCGACGGCTTCGGCGGCACGGCCCGGCGGCGAATGCTGGTGCAGCAGGGATAGCATACTCGGTTGGCAGCACCCCAAGGCAAGGCCCAGGATGAACGACAGCACGATCAGGACAGTAACGTCGGTGAACAGCGGGTAAAGCATGAAATCGATGGCGGCCGTCGCCATGGCCACCCGCACCAGCGTCCAGGACCGCACACGGCGCATGATCAGCGGCAATATCAGGCGGATGACGAACGTTGCCGCCGCGAAGGACGCAAGAATGACGCCGATGGTGGTGGCCGACAGGCCGATGGCGACGCCGAAGATGGGCACGACGAACAAATGGGTGTCCCAGGCACCGGACAGGATCGTGTTGACCATCAGGATGCGGCGCAACGCGGGCACCGCCAGCAATTCCGTCACCCGGCGGCGCTGGGCTTCCTTGGCGCCGGACAGCTGGGAATCCACCGCCTTCAATTGGTGCCGCATCGCATACAGGCCGATTCCCGACAGGATGGGCCCCAGGGCCAGCAGGCCGAAGGCGGTGCGCGTGCCCAGGTGGTCGATCGCCAGGCCGGCAATCAGCGGCCCGGAAAATCCCGATCCGGCCAGCGCCAACGACATGAACGAAAAATTGCGCAGCCGCTGGGCGGGCTCGGCGTGGCCCAGCAAGTCCTGCGTGGCCACCTGATGCAGCATGAAGCCGATGCCGATACAGCAGGACGCGATCAATAGCGCCGTCTGAGTCTGCGAGATGAAGGGCAATGCGGTGCCGATCGCCACCAATGACGTCCCGATGACGAGCGGGCGCACGATGCCCACCCGGTCCACCCAGCGCCCCGCGCGCACCGAGAACAGCATCGGCAGCACCGCGAACACGGCCACCAGCGTCCCGACCTTGAAGGTGGACAGGCCCATCTGCAGCGCGGTCAGCGAAACGGTGATCCGTCCCCCTGTCAGCGCCACGTGATTCATCATTGCCAGCAGGCACAGCAGCACCGCCCCGGAAAATTCCGGGGAACTGGAAGGCGAGGAGGGGGATCTGTTGGAGGTAGACACGGCGTAACTGCATTCATTCTGGGCGGATCGTCGGTCTATGTCGAGGCGCGGATTTTTTGCACTGCCGCAAATTGTTTCAGCGCGTGGTGACAAGATAGGCGCCATCTAACGGGCAAGTCGCGTGCTTACGGCGCAAGATGGCGGCACGTTCGCGGCATGTGCGCAATACGGGGTTCCGCGCGTGCGCCGCAGACGTTGTATCGTTCTCACAACGGAACAATCGAATGCGGCTTGACGAACCGGTGCCGCTTTACTGTTTTTCACCGTTTTGACACAGATTGGCAGTGGTTTGGACAGAGGGCCCGTTTAGGATGGGCGCCTATGCTTCGCAATACCGGCGCGGGTTCGCGGCCCGCGCCTCCTCTCATCAGGTTCAATGAAAAAGTCCCGCAGCAAGTTCAAGCGCTATGCGCTGATCGCCGTCGCCGTCCTGCTTGGGGCATACGGCTTGCGCGCCATGTTCTTCTCGGCGCCGCCGCCGCCCACCTTTGCGGTGGGCGAAGTCAGCCGGGCGAACCTTGAAGACAGCGTGCTGGCCAGCGGCACCATCGACGCCATCGAGCGCGTCAGCGTGGGCGCCCAGGCCACCGGCCAGTTGAAGTCCCTGAAAGTGGAACTGGGCGACCGCGTCAAGAAAGGCCAGTTGGTCGCCGAGATCGACGACCTGACCCAGCAGAACGAACTGCGCAACGCCGAAGCCGCCCTGCAGACGCGGCGCGCCGAACGCGCCGCCAAGGTCGCCACGCTGAAGCAGGCCGAACTGGCCTTCAAGCGGCAACGCCAGATGCTGGCGGCCGACGCCAGTTCGCGCGAAGCCTACGAGACGGCCGAGGCCACGCTGGCCGTGACGCGCGCGGAGATCGCGTCGCTGGACGCGCAGATCGCGCAGGCCGAAATCCAGGTCGACACCGCCCGCGTCAACCTCGGGTACACGCGCATCGTGTCACCCATCGACGGCATGGTGGTGGCGGTGGTGACCAAGGAAGGCCAGACCGTCAACTCCATCCAGAGCGCGCCCACGATCATCAAGGTGGCCCAGGTGGACACCATGACGATCAAGGCCCAGATCTCGGAAGCCGACGTGACCCGCGTGAAGGCCGGCCTGCCCGTGTACTTCACCATCCTCGGCGAACCCGACCAGCGCTACCAGGCCAAGCTGCGCGCGGTGGAACCGGCCCCGGACTCCATCCAGAAAGACGACGCGACGTCGTCGCTGACGTCTTCCACCGGCAGTTCGACCACCGCCGCCGTTTACTACAACGGCCTGTTCGACGTCCCCAACCCCGACGAAAAGCTGCGCATTTCGATGACCGCCCAGGTCTTCATCGTGCTGGGCGAGGCCAAGGATGCCATCGTGGTGCCGGCCTCGGCGCTGGGCAAGCGCGGCGAAGACGGCCGCTATGCCGTGCGCGTGGTCTTGAAAGACAACAAGACCGAGGTGCGCCAGGTCAAGATCGGCATGAACAACAACGTGCAGGCGCAGGTGCTGGAAGGGCTGGAGGTGGGCGAGCGGGTCGTGACGGCGGATTCTGCGCCCGCGGCCGCCGCGGCGCGGGGGGCCTGACATGAGCGGCCCGCTAATCTCGCTTTCCGGGGTACGCCGCGAGTTCCCCGCGGGTGAGCAGACCATTGCCGTCCTGAAGGACATCAACCTGACCATCGAGGCCGGGGAAATGGTCGCCATCGTGGGTGCGTCCGGGTCGGGCAAGTCCACGCTGATGAACATCCTGGGCTGCCTGGACCGCCCGACCCGAGGCGACTACCGGGTCAGCGGGCGCAGCACGGGTGAGCTGGGCCCGGACGAGCTGGCCGAGTTGCGGCGGGAACACTTCGGCTTCATCTTCCAGCGCTATCACCTGCTGTCCGATCTGACGGCGCAGGGCAACGTCGAAATGCCGGCCGTCTACGCCGGCAAGCGCCGCGAAGCCCGGATGGCCCGCGCCGAGGAATTGTTGAAGCGGCTGGGGCTGGGCGACCGGTCGGAACACCGCCCCGGCCAGTTGTCGGGCGGCCAGCAGCAGCGCGTGAGCATCGCGCGCGCGCTGATGAACGGCGGCGACATCATCCTGGCCGACGAACCCACCGGCGCGCTGGACACGCATACCGGCCAGGAAGTGCTGCGCATCCTGGAAGAGCTGAACGCGGCTGGCCACACCATCATCATCGTCACGCACGATATGAATGTGGCGCGCCATGCGCAACGCATCATCGAGATCAGCGACGGCGAGATCGTCGCGGACAAGCGCAATCCCGACGCGCCGCGCCGGGACGCGGAGCGCGACCCGCCGCCGGAATTGCCCAAGCGGCCCGCGTGGCAGTCGTACCTGGACCGCTGTGGCGAAGCGCTGCGCATGGCGCTGCTGTCCATGAACGCGCACCGGCTGCGCACGTCCTTGACCATGCTGGGCATCATCATCGGCATCGCGGCCGTGGTGTCCGTCGTGGCGCTGGGCGAAGGGTCGCGGCGCAAGATCCTGGAAGACATCAGCGCCATCGGAACCAATACCGTCGAGGTGTTCCCCGGCAAGGACTTCGGCGACGAGAAAGCCGTCAACATCCGCACGCTGGTCGCCGCCGACGCCGACGCCCTGGCGCGCGAGCCCTACGTGGACAGCGTCACGCCTGAAGTCGCCACCAGCAATACGCTGCGCTATCGCAACGTATCCGTGAACGGCTCGATCCAGGGCGTGGGCGAACAGTACTTCCGCGTGCGCGCCGTCAAACTGGCGCAGGGCAAGTTCTTCGACGAGACCAGCGTCGTGCGCCGCGCGCAGGAAGTGGTGATCGACGAAGGCACGCGGCGGACCTTGTTCGGCTCGCATACGGAACCGATCGGGCAGGTGGTGTTCCTGGGATCCATGCCGGCCCGGGTGATCGGCGTGACCGAGAAAAAGGAGTCCGTCTTCGGCAACAACGAATCGCTGAACGTCTGGATTCCCTACACCACCGCGCTGTCGCGCGTGCTGGGCCAACAGCATCTGAAGAGCATCACGGTGCGCGTCAACGACGCCACGCCGCCGGCCGCCGCCGAGCGGGCCATCGAGCGGGTGCTGATGCGCCGCCACGTGGTGAAGGATTTCTTCGTGTTCAACACGGACGCCATCCGCAAGACCATCGAGCGCACGACGGCCACCATGACCCTGCTGGTATCCCTGATCGCGCTGATCTCGCTGATGGTGGGCGGCATCGGGGTCATGAACATCATGCTGGTGTCCGTCACCGAGCGCACCCGCGAGATCGGCGTGCGCATGGCGGTGGGGGCGCGGCGCAGCGACATCATGCAGCAGTTCCTGATCGAAGCGGTGCTGGTGTGCCTGATCGGCGGCGCGCTCGGCATCATTCTGTCTCTGGCGCTTGGCGTGCTGGTGTCCAAGGCCACGGCAGGTTCGTTCCAGATGATCTATTCCACGGCATCGATGGTGGCGGCATTCACGTGCTCGACGCTGATCGGTGTGCTTTTTGGCTATTTGCCGGCGCGCAATGCGGCGCGCCTGGATCCCGTCGAGGCATTGGCCCGGGAATGAGGAAGATGAAAGCGGTTTCCCTGATTCGCACCTCCGCCGCCCTGGCGCTGGGTCTGGCGCTGGGCGGTTGCGGCAGCCTGCTGCGTACCGACTACGAGCCCCCCCTGACCCAGGCGCCCGCCGCCTGGACGCATGGCGCGCCGAGTGACGCGCAAGCGCCGCTGGCCGACGGCGGCGCCTGGTGGCGCAACTTCAATGACCCGGTCTTGAACGGACTGGTCGACGCCGTGCTGGCGCGCAACAACGACCTGGCCGCCGCGGCGATCCGGGTGCGTCGCGCCCAGTACCAGGCGGGGCTGACCGAGGACCAGTTGTTCCCCCAGCTGGGCGGCAGCGCCAACGTGACGCGCAACCGCAACCTGTATGGGGACCGCGCCATCGCGCGGACCAATGCCACCGAGCTGACGGTGAGCTACGAGGTCGACCTGTGGGGCAAGCTGTCGCGTCAGCGCGATGCCGCCCAGTGGGAAGCGTTGGCCACCGAGCAGGACCGCCAGTCCGCGGCGCTGTCCCTGGTGGGCACCACGGCTACGCTGTACTGGCAGACGGCCTTCATCAACCAGCGCATCGCCAGCAGCGAAGAAAGCATCGCCTACGCCCGCCGCACGCAGGATCTGGTGCGCGCGCAATACGCCGCGGGCGGCGCGTCGGCCCTGGAATTGGCGGAAGCCGAGCAGACCGTGGCCAGCCAGCAGGCGGCGCACACCCTGCTGGTACAGCAGCGCGTGGAATACACGAATGCGCTGACCATCCTGTTCGACGGCCCGCCCGACCGCAGCATGGCCGACCCTGCCCGCCTGCCGCAGTACCCGTTGCCCGAAGCGCGCGCGGGCGTGCCCGCCGACCTGCTGGGCCGTCGGCCGGACCTGCGCGCGGCGGAACTGCGGCTGCGCGAAGCGCTGGCCACGGTGGACGCTACCCGCGCCAGCTTCTACCCGCCGGTCACGCTGACGGGCGCGGTGGGCACCGCCAGCCCGACGCTATCGAACATCCTGCAAAACCCCGTCGCGTCGCTGGGCGTGGGATTGACACTGCCGTTCCTGCAATGGACGCAGATGCAGCTGAACATCAAGATATCCAAGGCGGACTACGAAGAACGCGTCGTCAACTTCCGGCAGTCGTTGTATCAGGCGATGGCGGACGTGGAGAACGCGCTGTCGAACCGCACGCAACTGGCGTTGCAGGCGGAGCAGTTGGCGGTGTCGCTGCGGGCGGCGCGCGATGCCGAACGCTTGTATGAAGTGCGTTATCGGGCAGGGGCCGTGTCCTTGAAGGACTGGCTGGACGCGCAGGAGAAGCGGCGGACCGCAGAGATCGCGCGGGATGAGAACGGGTTGAACCGCTTGGTGAATCAGGTGACGGTTTATCGGGCGCTGGGCGGGGATGAT
>NZ_DBHKZA010000142.1:0-7784 GCF_057314935.1 Achromobacter sp. | reverse complement strand
AAAAGAACCACTTAAGTAAGCACCCCAAGAATCGCATCCCGAGCCTGATGCGACAACTCCAGCCGCGTCGGCAAACTCCCGTCTGCGTGTCTCGCCGCCAACACAGGCAAAAACACCACCTCGACAGACAATCCGGTCGTCCCCATCACGCGCCAAAGATTCGCCACCAGGCTTTCTTCGCCGACAAACGCCGCGAATCCGTCGCGCTTGCCGTCACGCAAAAACCGCAACGCCACGGGTTGGATTTCCACCGCCGCTGAGCGCGCCGGCTCGAACAGGCTTGCATGGAAAGGAAGCAGGTCGAAGCCTTCGGTCGTTGTGCCTTCCGGGAAAAGTCCCACCGCATCGCCCTGCTTGAAGCGGGCCTGCATCGACTCCCCCATGGCGTGCACCGCGTGGCGTTGGCCGCGTTCGATGAACAGCGTGCCTGCGCCCGCCACCAGCCAGCCGATCACCGGCCAGCTGCGGATTTCGCTCTTGGCCACGAAAGACGTCGCGCGCGCGGAGTTCAGGACGAAGATGTCGATCCAGGAAACGTGGTTCGCCACCAGCAGCACCGGACCCGTCAAACGCGGCTCGCCTTTGAAGACGACCCGCAGCCCACAGGCCGCCATCAATGCCCGGGACCACGTGCGGTTCAACCAGGCACGGGATTTGGGACGGAGAAACGGGTAGACCGCTCCCACGCAAAACAGACCGAAAACAATCAAGGGCAGCACCAGTGCCAGCCGTAGGACAAAGCGCAGCAGCTTCAAACTGAAGTCTCCCAGGCCAGCCGGCCACCGACCACGGTGGCGCGTACCCGACCGGGCAGCATCATACCCGCGAACGGCGTGTGGGCGCTGCGGCTTTGCAGCGCTGCCGGCATCACCAGCCATTCGGCGTCCAGGTCGGCCAGGCACAGGTCCGCCGGCGCCCCCACGCCCAACTGGCCCGCCTGCGCGGCGTCCGGCGTCATGCGGCCGAGCACGGCGCCCGGACCCGCGGTCACCCGGGCCAACGCGTCGATCAGCGGCAGGCGACGGTCGCGCACCCACTTCAGCGTCAGCGACAGCAGCAGTTCCAACGCCGTCGCGCCCGGCGCGGAGGCCGGGAATGGCACCGCCTTGGCCCGGCTGTCTACCGGCGTGTGATCCGAACACAAGGCGTCGACCAGTCCGTCGGCCAGCGCCGCGTGGATGGCGTCACGGTCGCGCTGGCCGCGCAGCGGCGGCGACAAATGGAAATTCGTATCGAAAAAGCCGATGTCGACGTCCGTCAGGTGCAAGTTGTGGGCCGACACGTCGGCGGTGACGGGCAGCCCTTCGCGCTTGGCCGCGCGCAGCAGTTCCAGCCCGGCTGCCGTGGACAAGCGGGTCACGTGCACGCGGGCGCCAGTGGCGCGCTGAAGCTCGAAAATCGTTTGCAGCGCCACCGTTTCCGCCTGCGGCGGCAGGCCTTCCAGCCCCAGGCGCTCGGCGTAGGCGCCGCTGGCCGCGACCGCGCCGCGCGCCAGCCAGGGATCCTGCGGGCGCAGCCACAACGTGCGGTCCGTTCCCCTGGCGTAGCGCATGGCGCCCCACAGCACCCGCGTATCGGCAATGCCGTGCTCGCCCGGGGCAAAGGCGATGCAGCCCGCCTGGGCAAGCAGGCCCATTTCCGCCAGCGTCTCGCCGGCCAGGCCCACGGTCATCGCGCCCAGCGGGTGCACGCGGACCTGCCCGGCCTCGGCCTGACGCATCAGGGCGTCGACCTTGCCCGGTTCGTCCAGCGCGGCATCGGCCTCGGGCGGCAGCACCAGGCGGGTCACGCCGCCAGCAAGCGCCGCGCGCAACTCGGCCGGCGCAAACGCGGACCCCGTGGCCACGCTGCCAGCCCCTGCGGGCTGCAAGACCCGGGCGGACACATCGATCAGGCCCGGCAGCACGGCCAAGCCGCCGGCATCCAGCACTCGGTCAGCCTGGAAGCCGTCCGGCGCCGCCCCCACGGCCACCACGCGGCCGTCGGCCGTATAGATGTCGTGCCGCCCGTCCACGCCGTTCGCGGGATCGATCAGGCGGCCGTTGGCGATGTGCAGCCTCATGGCGCGTCTCCGGCCAGCACGCCCAAGGCGGCCAGGCGCAAATTTTGCAGCAAGCCGGCCAATCGGGCCTCGACGGGCGGCAGGCTGGCGGCCACGTCGCCATCCACTTCCACGCCGGGCGTCAGCGCGCCGGCCGGCAGCACCAATGCGTCGGGCTTGGCGGCGGCCAGCGCAGCCGGCGTCACGCCATAGGCCTGGGCGTACTCCCGGGCGGACGGCAGCAGCGCGCCGCTGATGCGTTCAACGCCCAGGGGCAGCACGATGACCACGTCGGCATCCTGCAGGCCTTCCTGCAGGCTGGCGCAGGCGCGCACGCCCAATTGCGGCAGGCTGTCCGGCAAGAGCGTGCGCGGCGCGACGGCGCGCACTTCGGGCACGCCCAGGGTGGTCATGGCGTGGATGACCGAACGCGCCACCGGCGAATGCCGGATGTCGCCCACCAGTGTCACGGCCAGGTTCGTCAGGTCTTGCTTGATGTCCTGCATCGCCTGGACCAACGCCAGGGCCGGCAGCGGGTCCGCATGCTGGCCGTCGCCGGCGTTGATGACGTGCAGCCCCGGCGCCGCGTGGGCGACCGCGCAATGGGCTGCGCCGCTGGAAGCATGGCGCAGCACCAGGATGCCCGGCGCCAGGCCTGATACGGTCTGGGCCAGCGCATCGCCCGGCTCGGAACCGGCGTCTTGCGCATCCAGGACGACAGGCAGCAGCGACAGGCGCGTAGCCGCGTCGGCGTAGGCGTCGCGGCAGGCGGGGTCGTCGGGCAGGGAAAGGAACACGGGCTGCGGCGTGGCAGCCGGCGCCTCGCCTGCGGCCCACGCGCGCGCCGCGTCGAGCAGGCGCTCGACATGGCGCCGCGGCAACCCTTCCGTTGTCAGCAGATGAATGAGTTCGCCGCGGCGATCAAGTTGCGGATTGAGCATAGGCAGGCCAGGCCGCGTGCTTCAGGACGCAGGCAGGGTGTCGAGGTATCGTTGGAGAATAACAGCCGCGGCCATCGCGTCGTCGGCCGCATGCGTACCCAGCAGGCGCTGGGCCTCCATGCTGGAGCCCCGTTCGTCGACCAGTTCGACGGCGACGCCGAAGCGGCCATGCAGCTGGTTGGCGAAGCGCCGGCAACGCGCGGTGGCAGGCTGCTCGCAGCCGTCGGCGTCCAGCGCCAGCCCCACGACCACGCGGTGCGGCTGCCATTCCTGCAGCAGCGCCGCAATGCGGCCGAAACGCGCGTCGCGCAGTTCGCTGAAGATGATTTCCAGCGGACGCGCCTGGCGTGTCAGCGTGTTGCCGATGGCGATGCCGATCTTCTTTTCGCCGAAGTCAAAGGCAAGCAGCGTCTCTTCAGGCATGGCCCGCGTCGCCCGCCAGCATGACCGGATCGATGCCCAGCAGCTTCAGCGCGGCAGGGTAGCGGTCTTCCGGAGGCACGTCGAAAATGATGTGGTCGTCGGCGCCGACGCTGAGCCAGGCGTTCTGGCCCATTTCGCTTTCCAGTTGGCCCGCGCCCCAGCCGGCGTACCCCAGCGTGACCAGCATGCGGGCGGGCCCGTTGCCTTCGGCCACGGCCTGCAGGACGTCGCGTGAAGTCGTCAGCGCCATCGCGCCCATCTTGATGCTGGAACTGTAGTCGCCCGCAGGCGCGTGCAGCACAAAGCCGCGGTCGGTCTGCACCGGGCCGCCAAAGAAAACCAGCGTGTCCTTGACCGGGCCGATCTCAAGCGTCAGTTCAATGCGCTCGAACAGGGTGCCCAGCGTCAGGTCGGTGGGCCGGTTGATGACCAGGCCCAGCGCGCCGCGCTCGGTGTGTTCGCATACGTAGATGACAGAACCGGCCAGGCTGCCCTCGACCATGCCCGGCATGGCGATCAGGAACTGGTTGGCAAAGTTGGCCGCCTGCGTCGAGGCGGCTTCGTGGTGTTTTTCCGTCATGGCAACCCCTTCATGGGTAGTCTGAAAGAACCGTGGACGGGGCGCGCGTCATGCGCGGCCCTGCTTGCCTGGCGGCAGACCGTCCTGCGGTTACGAGGGATGGGGGCTTGCCCCATCTTACGAGCCCTGGCGGAATAGGTCAGCGGATCGGGTTCAGATTTCCATCAATTCAAAGTCCTCTTTGCGGGCGCCGCATTCAGGACAGACCCAGTTCGGCGGCACATCTTCCCAGCGGGTGCCGGGAGCAATACCTTCGTCGGGCAGGCCGGCCTCTTCGTCATAGACCCAGCCACAAATCAGACACATCCAAGTACGCATAGTTCTCTCTTACATCAATTCCCGACCGTGGTCCCCGTGGCGGGGCAAAGGTGGGGGGCTTCCATTAGAATGGGGACAATCTTACCGAAACCCAATAGGGGTTCCCCTGATTCACCTCAAAATGAGTCCGGGTACCCTCACTCAAGCGCTGTCCACGTGGCCCCCGTTACTCCCCCTCTCGTTTTGGTCTTCGGCCCGCTCGATCCCTCGGGATCCGACGGCTTGCCCGCGGATGCCGTCACCTGCGCCCGCCTGGGCTGTCATGGCCTGGCGGCCGTGACCGCGCTGACCGTGCAGGACACTGCCGGCATCGAAGAAATCCATCCCGTTTCGCCCGACCTGCTGGACGATCAGGCCCGCTGCCTGCTGGAAGACATGTCCGTGCAGGCCATCAAGGTGGGCGGACTATACACCGCTGAAACGGCAAGCGTCGCCGCCCAGGTCGCGGCCGACTACAGCCAGGTGCCGCTGGTGCTGCACCTGGGTCAGCGCGCCCCCTTGCCCGCGGACGCCGCGGACGAGGACGACGCCGACGACCTGTTGGCCGCCACGCTGGAACTGGTGCTGCCGCAAACCGACCTGCTGGTCATCGAGCACCTGCGCTTGGCGCAGTGGCACGCCGACGGCGACATCGATATCGGGGACGCACCGACGCCCATGCACGCCCTGGTGGCGGCGGGCGCCGAATGGGTCCTGGTGCTGGGCAGCCCGCAGCGGCCCGGCCATTACGCCAACGTGTTGCTGGGCCCCAGCGGCCAGACCCATACCTGGCCGTGGCAGGCGCCCCCCGACCGCAACGGCGACGCCGGCGGCCTGGCCGCCACCGCCATCACCGCCATGCTGGCCCGCGGGCTGGAAATGCCCGAGGCCGTGCGCCAGGGCCTGGCGCATGCCGACGCGTCGGTGGCCGCCAGCTTCCTGCCGGGCATGGGCCGGCGCATCCCCAACCGGATCCAACCGCAATGAAACCGCTGCGATTCCCCGCCGGCCTCTACGGCGTCACCCCTGAATGGGACGATACCGAACGCCTGATGCAGGCCGTGCGCAAGGCCGCCGACGGCGGCATGCGTTCGCTGCAGCTGCGCCGCAAGAACGTGCCGGACTCGGTGCGCGCCGAACAGGCGCGCGCGCTGGCTCCGCTCTGCCGCGAACTGGGCGTGGTGTTCCTGATCAATGACGACTGGCGCCTGGCGCTGGACGTCGGCGCCGACGGCGCGCACGTGGGCCGCGAAGACGAAAGCCTGGCGCGCATCCGCGCCGAAGCCGGCCCCGACCTGATCCTGGGCGGCTCCAGCTACGACGACCTGGTCCGCGCCCGCGAACTGCTGGATGCCGGCGCCGACTACATCGCCTTCGGCGCGATGTTCGCATCCACCGTCAAGCCGGACACCGTGCGCGCGCCGCTGTCGGTGCTGACCGAAGCCCGCCGCCTGGTCGAAGAGCGCGACGCGCCCCGGCCCGCGGTGGTCGCCATCGGCGGCATCACCGCGGACAACGCGCCGCTGCTGGCCCAGGCGGGCGCCGATTCCATCGCCGTCATCACCGGACTTTTCGAAGCGCCCAGCATCCGAGCCGCCGCAGCGGCCTGCTCCGCGCCCTTTTCCGCCAACCTCAACCGCAAGCCTTGAACGCCATGTCCCGTAACGAACAGCTTTTCGAACGCGCCTGCCGCAGCATCCCCGGCGGCGTCAACTCGCCCGTGCGCGCTTTCCGCTCCGTGGGCGGCACGCCGCGCTTCATCAAGCGCGCGCAAGGCCCGTACGTGTGGGACGCGGAAGACAAACAATACATCGATTACGTGGGCTCCTGGGGCCCGGCCATCCTGGGCCACTCGCACCCCGACGTGGTGCGCGCCGTGCAGGAAGCGGCCGTCAACGGCCTGTCGTTCGGCGCCCCGACCGAAGCCGAGATCGAACTGGCCGAAGTGCTGATTTCGCGCCTGCCCTCGCTGGAGCAGGTGCGCCTGGTCAGCTCGGGCACCGAAGCCACCATGACGGCGATCCGCCTGGCGCGCGGCGCCACGGGCCGCGCCAAGATCGTGAAGTTCGAAGGCTGCTACCACGGCCATTCGGACAGCCTGCTGGTCAAGGCCGGCTCGGGCCTGCTGACCTTCGGCAACCCCAGCTCGGCCGGCGTGCCGCCGGAATTCGTGTCGCACACGCTGACCCTCGAATACAACAACCTGGACGCCGTGCGCCAGGCCTTCGCCCAGCACGGCGCCGACATCGCCTGCATCATCGTGGAGCCGGTGGCCGGCAACATGAACCTGATCAAGCCGGCGGCGGGCTTCCTGGAAGGCCTGCGCGAGGTCTGCACGCAGCATGGCGCGCTGCTGATTTTCGACGAAGTGATGACCGGCTTCCGCGTCGGCCCGCAAGGCGTGCAGGGCCTGACCGGCGTGAAGCCGGACATCACCACGCTGGCCAAGGTGATTGGCGGCGGCATGCCGGTGGGCGCCTTCGGCGGCAGCGCCGAAGTCATGAAGCACATCGCCCCGCTGGGCGGCGTGTACCAGGCGGGCACGCTGTCGGGCAACCCGGTGGCGGTGGCCGCCGGCCTGGCCACGCTGCGCCTCATCGCCGCGCCCGGCTTCTACGACAAGCTGTCGGCCCAGACCGCCAAGCTGGCCCAAGGCCTCCAAGAGCGCGCCCGCGCCGCAGGCCTGGCCTTCTCGGCCGATTCCGTGGGCGGCATGTTCGGCATCTATTTCAGCAACCAGGTGCCGACCTCGTTCGCGGAAGTCTCGCAGTGCGACACGGCGGCGTTCAACCGCTTTTTCCACGCCATGCTGGACCACGGCGTGCATTTCGCGCCGTCCGCGTTCGAAGCGGGCTTCGTGTCGGCCACGCACGACGACGCCGTGATCACGTCCACCCTGGACATCGCCGAAAAGGTTTTCGCCGCGATGTAAGCGGCGGACGTGCCGGCCCGGGCCGCCTTGCAAGGCGCCCGGCCGGCATGTTCCGGCTCAGGGCGCCTTGTAGCGCTCGTAGAGCGCCGTCACGTCTCGGACATAGGCTTGGGTTTCCGCGTAAGGCGGCACGGCGTCGTACTTGCGCACCGCCCCTTCCCCCGCGTTGTAGGCGGCCAGCGCCAGGTCCAGGCGGCCGGGATACTGGTCGATCAGCCGGCGCAGATGGCGCGACCCGGCCCGCACGTTCGTTGCCGGATCCACCAGCGCCCGCTCGATATCGTCCACGGACAGCACCGACGCCGCCGTCGCCGGCATCAACTGCATCAGGCCCAACGCCCCCTTGGGCGAGCGCGCATCGCTGCGGAACCCCGATTCGATCGCAATGACGGCGGTCAGCAACGCCCCGTCCACGCCGGAATCCTGCGCCGCGCGGGCGATCAGCCCGTCGTGGGCAGTGGACGGTTTGGCATCGCCCCAGCGCAGGGCCCGGGAAGTGGGCGCAAGCGATGCCAGCCGCGCCCCGTCGCCCGCCTGCGGCGGACAGTCCAGGCAGGCCTTGATGCCGTT
>NZ_DBHKZA010000141.1:0-7864 GCF_057314935.1 Achromobacter sp. | reverse complement strand
CGGGGCGCCCTTGCGAAACACCAGCTCGTAAGGCTCACTGCGCGACTTGAGCGTCAACGCCAGGGCGCCGACCAGACCATTGCGGCAGAAATAGTTGGCCAGGTCTTCCGACACCAGCGCCACCAGATCGGTATTGCGGCTTAGCAGGGTAAGCGTCGCCAGCGCCGACGTGGTTTCGATCAGGTGCAAGGGAAAGTTCAGTTCCGCTTCATGGAATTCCCGCTCCAGCAACCGGCGCATCGGCATGTGGGCGCGATAGACCACCCAACGGCTATCCTGCAATTCACGCAAATCCACCGCGTCAGCGCCCATCGCCGAATGGCGCACGTTGGCGATCACGGCCAGGGATTCGGCTTTCACGAAAAGCGATTCATAGACGTCCGGATTTCGGCTGACGGAGGATCGGCAGATCGCCGCGTCCAGCCGGCCACGATCAATCAGACCCAGCAGCGTTTCGCTCGTGTCCTCCACGATTTCCACGGACATGCGCGGCTGCTGACGCAGCAATTGCGTCACCGCATCGGTCAGCACCGGCACGGCACCCATGATGGTGCCGATGGCCAGGCGTCCGCCTGCACCGCTCGCGATCGCATCCAGTTCGTGTCTTAGCTTGTTGATGTCCGCCTGGATCAGACGCGCAAAGCGCAATGCGCACAGCCCGGCCTCCGTAGGGATTAACCCTCGATTGGTACGCGCAAACAGCTCCACCTGCAAGGTCTGTTCAAGCTCGCGGAGAGCCTTGCTGGCGCCGGGTTGGGTAAGACCGATTTTGTCTGCCGCCCCCAGCAGGGAGCCGCACTCCTCAATGGTGATGAGCAGCCTGAGCTGCTTGGCATGCAGGCGCGACATGACGGAATTCAGGCTAGGCGACAGGTTTGCCATGAATAAAAGTTATAGCTGTATGGAAACTCGTCAGTGTACCGAAACGGGCCCCATGCCTAGACTCGCACTTCTTATCTGGTTGAGATGAACGAGGAGTAGCGGCACCATGGCACTGATCAATTACGTGACCGAAATTCACTTCGGCGCCGGCGTCCTGGCAGACCTGAAGGAGGTCTGCAACCGCCTGGGTATTACAAAACCTTTGATCGTGACCGATCGGGGAGTGGAGGCGGCCGGCATTATCGATCGCGTGAAGTCGGCCCTGGGCAACGCCAGCTTCGCGGTGTTCAGCGATACCCCCCCAAACCCGTCGGAAACGGCCGTGCGTGCCGGCGTGGCAAGCCTGAAGAACGCGGGCTGCGATGGTGTCGTTGCTGTCGGCGGCGGTTCTTCGATCGACCTGGCCAAGGCCGTGGCCGTGTCTGCACGCCATGACGGCGCGCTGCGCCAGTTCGCCTTGATCGAAGGCGGCATGCAGAACATCACGGCGGCCACGCTGCCCATCGTCGCCGTCCCAACGACGGCAGGCACCGGCAGTGAAGTCGGCCGCGGGGCGATCATCATTCTGGAAGACGGGCGCAAAGTGGGCATTCTTTCGCCGCACGTGATTCCCAAGGTCGCCATCTGCGACCCGGAACTCACGTTGGGTTTGCCCGCTGGACTGACGGCCGCCACGGGCATGGACGCCATCGCCCACTGCATCGAAACCTTTCTTGCCCCGGCCTTCAACCCGCCGGCCGACGGCATTGCCCTTGACGGCCTGTGGCGCGCATGGCGCCACATTGAAGTGGCGATGGACGAGCCGGCCAACATCGAGGCGCGCGCCAATATGATGAGCGCGTCTTTGCAGGGGGCGCTGGCCTTCCAGAAGGGCCTGGGCTGCGTGCACAGCCTGAGCCATTCCCTGGGCGGCATCAACCCCACATTGCATCACGGCACCCTCAACGCCATCCTGCTGCCGGCGGTGGTGCGCTTTAACCGTGGCGCGGAAACCGTCGCGCGGGAAGACAAGATCGCCCGCCTGCAACAGGCGATGGGCCTGTCCGCCTCGCAGTCAGTGGAAGAGGCGCTGGTGACCAAGTCGCGTGCCTTGAACCTGCCCACCGGCCTGGGCGAGCTGGGCGTCACCGAAGCGCTCTACGAGCGCATCGTCAAGGGCGCGCTGGCGGACCACAGCCACCGTACCAACCCGCGTGAAGCCAGTGCCGACGACTACGTGGCGATGCTGCGGGCCTCTACGTAAAGCGCCTGGCGCCCTCCCAATGCAATAAGACCCATCCCGCATCCGCATGGGATGGCGATTTTCCATGAACAAACCTAATGAGGTGGAGACATGAGCACCCTATCCGTCAACGGCGCCGGACTGTCGGCAGCTGATAAAGAAACCATGGTCCCGGAATCCGAGCGCCGCCGCGCGCTCATGGGCAGTGCGGTGGGCAGCACCATCGAGTGGTACGACTACTTCCTGTATGGAACCATGTCGTCCATCATTTTTGCCAAGCAGTTCTTCCCCAGCGACAACGCGCTGGTGAGCCAGATGATGGCGCTGGCGACGTTTGCGCTGGCGTTTCTTGTCCGTCCGCTGGGGGGCGTCATCTTCTCGCATATCGGCGACCGCGTCGGCCGCAAGAAAACGTTGGCGATGACGCTGTCGATGATGGGCTTGTCGACGGTGCTGATGGGCCTCTTGCCCAATTACGCGCAGGTGGGGTTGGCTGCGCCCATCCTGCTGACGCTGCTGCGCCTGATGCAGGGCCTTGCGCTGGGCGGTGAGTGGGGTGGGGGCGTGCTGCTGGCCGTGGAGTATTCCCCGCGCAAGAAGCGCGGCTTCTACGGCGCCGTTCCGCAAACCGGCGCCGTGCTGGGGCTTGCGCTGGGCAACATCATCACCTCGCTGCTCAGCGCCAGCATGAGCGAAGAGGCCTTCCAGTCCTGGGGGTGGCGCATCCCCTTTGTGGGCTCGATCGTGCTGGTGATGGTCGGCATGTGGATCCGCAACGCCGTGGGCGAAACCCCTTCGTTCAAGAAAATCCAGGCCACGCGCAGCAGCGCCCGTATTCCGCTCAAGGAAACCTTGCAGCACCACTGGCGGGAAGTGTTGATCGCGATCGGCGCGAAGGTCGTGGAAACGTCCACCTTTTTTCTTTATGCCACCTTCACCATCTCGTACATGATGGACCACGGGTTCGCCCGCTCGACGATCCTGAACATCGTGCTGGTCTGTGCATTGATCGCCTTTCCGGCCATGCTGTTCTTTGGCCATCTTTCCGATCGCATTGGCCGCAAGAAGGTATTCATCGGGGGCAGCGTCGCCTTTTTGGTATGGATCTTCCCGTACTTCTGGTTGCTGGACCAGAAGTCGGTCTGGGCTGCCGGTCTTGCGATCGCCGTGGGCTTTGGCGTCATCTGGGCAAGCTACGGCGCGATGATCGGCACGCTGCTGGCCGAAGCGTTCCCCCCGGCCATTCGCTATACCGGCATGTCGCTGGGCTATCAGATCGGCGCAGCGCTTGTCGGCGGGCCGATGCCCTTGATCGCCACCGCCCTGATTGCCTATTTCAGCGGCAGCTATGTACCCGTCGTGCTGTTCCTGGCCGCATGCGCCGTCGTGTCCATCATTTCCGTGGCGGTCGCCCGCGACCGTAGCGGTCAGCCGTTGGACGACTGATTCGTCGTTTCTCTTGCAACGATCCCTTCTTCGTGCGCTGCGGCGCCATGCCGCCGGCAGTGCGCGAAAGAACTTCATTCATTCAGAACCAAGGAGTCCCTTCATGCAGATCACTGGAGAGATGTTGATCGGCCATGCCGCAGTACGCGGCACGGGCGGCACCCAGCGTGCTTTCAATCCGGCGTTGAACGCAGAGATTTCAGCGCCGGTCTTCGGCCTGGGCACGCACGCGGAGGTCGAGCGCGCCGCACAATTGGCCACGGCGGCGTTTGACCCCTATCGCAGCCTGCCTCTCGCGCGCCGCGCAGAATTCCTTGAGGCGATCGCCGACGAGATCCTGGCGTTGGGGGACGAACTCATCGACCGCGCCCATGCGGAAAGCGGCCTGCCCCGGGCGCGCCTGACCGGTGAACGGGGACGCACCATAGGCCAATTGCGCCTTTTCGCGCAGGTGGTGCGGGATGGCCACTTCCTCGGCGCTACTGTCGACACGGCCCAGCCCGAGCGCCAGCCGCTGCCACGCCCGGACCTGCGTCTGGTGAAAGTCCCGCTGGGGCCGGTGGCCGTGTTCGGCGCCAGCAACTTCCCGCTCGCGTTCTCGGTGGCGGGCGGCGATACGGCATCGGCCTTGGCTGCCGGCGCGCCGGTGATCGTCAAAGCGCATAGCGCCCACCTCGGCACCTCGGAGCTGGTGGGACGGGCCGTGCAGAAGGCGGCGCGTCGCACGGCTATGCCCGAGGGCGTTTTCTCGCTGCTGATCGGGGCCGGCCGCGAGATCGGCGAGGCGCTGGTCGCACATCCGGCCATCAAGGCCGTGGGTTTCACGGGCTCGCGCCAGGGCGGCCTGGCGCTTGTCAACATCGCCAATGGCCGGCATGAGCCGATTCCGGTGTATGCGGAAATGAGCAGCATCAACCCCGTATTCGTGTTGCCTTCGGCGCTCGCGGCTCGCACGGACGCGATTGCGCAGGGCTTCGTCGAATCGCTCGTCCTGGGCGCGGGCCAATTCTGCACCAATCCTGGCCTGGTGCTGGCCATCGACGGCCCGGACCTCGATCGTTTCATCGCCAGCGCGGGCAAGGCGCTTGCTTCCAAAGCGCCGCAAGTCATGCTGACGCCGGGCATCGCCTCGGCGTACCGCAAGGGGCGCGAACAGGTGCAGGCGGTGCCGGGCGTTGAGACCGTGGCAAGCGGCGCCGCTGCCGAGGCCGAGTCCCACGCCGCCCAGGCAGCGCTGTACGTCACGGATGCGCGGAACCTGCTGGGGCACGACGCGTTGCAGGCCGAAATGTTCGGCCCGGCCTCCCTGATCGTGAAGGCGCGCGACCTGCAGGAGTTGCTGCAGGTCGCGGAGCATCTGGAAGGCCAGCTTACCGCGACGTTGCAGATCGATGAGCCGGATCTGGCTGCGGCCCGCAAGCTTGTCCGCGTGCTTGAGCGAAAGTGCGGCCGTATCCTCGCCAACGGCTTTCCGACGGGCGTGGAAGTCAGTCACGCCATGGTGCACGGCGGGCCGTTCCCGGCCACGTCCAATGCGGCGCACACTTCGGTCGGGGCAACCGCCATTGACCGCTTTCTACGGCCGGTCTGCTATCAAGACTTGCCGGACGCCTTGCGGCCGCAGGCCTTGCAACAAGACAATCCGCTGTCGATCTGGCGGCTGATCGATGGGATGCCGACCCGGCCGCGGGGCATTTGACGGGAGGGTCCGAGCCAGGCGCAGGCCGATAATCGGCCTTGCCGCCTGGCTCACGATGCCGCCAACGCGTGCCTGGCGTGGCGCGTGATGAGCTCCAGCATGCCGCTGGCCATGCTCCCCGCCAACGCGAACGCCACTGCCGCCCGCAAGGCCCAGGTGGCGCCGACGTCGGGGCTGAAGGTAAAGCAAGCGGCCACACACGCCGCGCCCATCGTCTGCCCCAATAACCGGGCCAGCCCGGATAAGCCGCTTGCCACGCTGGCGCGATGCGTGGGCACGGTGATCATGATGAAACGCTGATTGGGCGACAGGAACAGGCCGAACCCCGTGCCGCACAGCGCCATCGGCATCATCACCGCCCACATCGGCGCGCCGGCCGGCAGCCAGCTCACGCACAAGAGGCCGGCGGCCAGCAGCGCCAGGCCGATCACGCCAAGCCAGCCGGCTGACATACGGTCCGACCATTTTCCGGAGAACGGCGCCAGGCAGGCGCCCATTACCGGCCAGGGTGCGATCAGCATTCCCACCTCGGCGATGTCGCGTCCCAGCGTCTGGGACCGCAGGAAAGGCAGCGCCACCATGGCCGCGCCCTGCGCCGCGAAAGCCAGCACGCAGATCAGCACCGCCACCGAGAAGCGCGGCAGACGCAGCAGGTCCAGCGGCATGATCGCGTGCGCGCTCATGCGCTCGCGGCGCAGCAGTAGCGCCCAGCACCCCACACCTAGCGCCCAGATCATGGCAACGCCCCAGTCAGGCCGCGCCACGCGCTCCAGGCCCAGGACAGTCAAGCCGAAGGCCAGCGCACACAACAGGGCCGCGCCCGCATCCAGCGCGTGGCCATCGCCCGGCGACCTGGGCAAATAGCTGCTGGCCAAGGCCAGCGCGATCAGGCAGAACGGCACGTTCACATAGAACAGCCAATGCCAGCTAAGCACCGTCAACATCGCCGATGCGAGGACCGGCCCGCCCGCCAGCGAGGCCGCCGCGATCATGGCATTCAGTCCCATGCCCCGGCCCAACTGTTCTTTCGGATAGATGGCGCTGACCAGCGCCATGTTGCAACCCATCAGCGCCGCGGCGGCTAAGCCCTGGACCGCCCGCGCCGCCTCCAGCGACCATAGCGACTGTGCCGCGCCGCACCAGATCGACGCCAGCAGAAACAGCCACAGCGCCGGCATGAACACCCGGCGATGCCCGATTTTGCCGGCCAGGGCCGCCAGGGGCAGCATCGTCGCCACCATCACCAGCTGATAGATCGTGACCACACCGATCACGTCCGAGGCGTCCACGCTGAGCTGCGACGCGATCGACGGCAGCGCCGTGTTCGTCATCGAGGTATCGAGCGTCGCCATCGAGATCGACAGGGATACGGCCAGCATCGCATAGCGGCGGGTAGCGGGCGTCAACGGGGTAGGAGAGGCAAGAGCGGAAGCAGGCATCACGACACACGGAAAAAGGGATCGGCGCCCAGTATGAAAGTCACGATCCTTGCGGTGAATAGCAAAATCCGTAAATCAGCCTTGCAGATATGAAATACTGGAACGGCAGGAACATCTGCGAAAAAGCGTCGAGAGTGAGGGGAGGATGAGGGGATGGTGACGCGATCGGAAGGCATGGCGCTATTGGTGGCGGCCGTTGACCAGGGCAGTCTTAGCGGCGCCTCGCGCGTGAGCGGGATTTCGCTGGCTTCGGTCAGCCGGCGCATCAGCGCGCTGGAGGAACGCCTGGGCACGCGGCTGCTTGTCCGATCGACCCGAATCCTTAGGCTGACCGAGGCGGGACAGCGCTATTACACCGAGGCCAAACGCCTGCTGGCCGAGATGGACGAACTGGAAAGCAGCATGCAAATCGAGGCTGCCGAGCCTTCGGGCCGCTTGCGTGTCACCGCCCCCACGCTGTACGGCCGGGTCCACCTGCAACCCTTGCTCGCGAAGTTCCTGGTGCTGCACCCCAACGTGACGCTGGACCTGCATCTGATAGACCGCCCCGTCAATCTGCTGGAGGAGGGGATAGACCTGGCCGTGCTGGTCGGCGAGCAACCTAGTTCCAGCCTCGTGGCCCGTCGCCTCGGATCCATCCGCTGGGTGCTGAGCGCCGCGCCCGACTACTTGGCGCGGCACGGCGTGCCCGCCAGCCTGCAGGACCTTCTGCAACACGACGGCCTCGTCTACAGCCACCTGGCGACGGAAGAGATGTGGACGCTGATGGAAAAAGGCAAACCCACGACCGTGCGAATGCGTACACGGATGCGCTCGAACACGGTGGATGGCGTCGTCGCCGCCGCGGCGGCGGGAGCGGGTATCGTCTACGCGCCCGCGTGGGCCATCGCCGAGCATGTCGCGGCTGGCCGGCTGCTGCCATTGCTGTCGGAAACGGAAACCCCGCCCAGGCCGGTGTTTGCATTGATGACCCATCAGCGGTTGATGGCTGGCAAGGTGCGATCGCTGGTGGAATTTCTGGCGAAGAACCTGACGGAAAAATCGTTGAACGAACTTTGAGACGGGCAGCGGCCCGGGAGGCCGCTGCCCATCGTTCAGGTCGAGACAGCACGTTCAGCTGAGTGTTGCCCTCCGCGTCCCGCGCATCCAGTCACCCTCAATACCGCCACCGCACGT
>NZ_DBHKZA010000140.1:0-7893 GCF_057314935.1 Achromobacter sp. | reverse complement strand
GGGCGCCGTCGGGCACGAGGTTCCAGCGGGAGAGGTAGGCGTCGAACATGGGGCATGGGGGGGGAGGTTGCCGGGCTGTATATAGTAGGGCCTGTCCTTAGGCCTTAACCCTTAGTCCCGCAATCGTCGGGCATCGTGGAGAAACACGCATGAGCGACCCGCAACCGGACCAGGCGCATTGGCGCGCCGTGGCCGATCAATGGATCTTGTGGGCCAGCACCCCGGGCCATGATGCCTTCTGGGCATACCGTGAGGGCTTTTCGGCCTACTTGGGCGCGGGCCGCGGGCGCGCGCTGGAAGTGGGCTGCGGCGAAGGCCGCATCAGCCGCGAGGCACGGGCGTTGGGCTATCACGTCACCGCAAGCGATGCCGTGGCCGCCATGGTCGAGGCAGCGCGCGCCGCGGATTCCGCCGACCGGTACGACATCGCGCCCGCGCAGTCCTTACCTTACGCGAACGGCGAGTTCGATCTGGTGATTGCCTACAACGTGCTGATGGACGTGGACGACGTGCCGGCCGCGCTGCGCGAGGCGCTCCGGGTGCTAAAGCCGGGCGGTACGCTGTTCATTTCCATCGTGCATCCCTTCCGTGACCGCGGCCGGTTCACTGGACCGCAAGCGGACGCGCCGTTCGTGATCGACGGCACGTATTACGGGCGGGAACATTTCGACGGCAAGGAAACGCGCGACGGTTTGAGCATGCATTTCGCGGGCTGGTCGCTGCCCTTGCAGGATTACATGGCGGCGCTGGAAGCGGCGGGGCTGGCAATCGTGTCGCTGCGCGAACCGCAGCCGGACGCAGCCCCGACGGCGCAACTGCAGCAATGGACCCGGCTGCCGATGTTTTTGTGGATCAAGGCCAAGCCTTTGCCGATAGGCGCGTGAGTGCTTTGCGGAAATTGGCAGTTAAGTTGATGGATCGGAGACTGTTCGATTTCTTACGCCGAACGGGATATGAACGGAAGGGAGAGAACCCGATGCTGGCAGCAAATGCGTTTTTTGATCGTCAAAGAAGATGTGTGGCTTGAGTACATCTAGGATGGCCTTTTTTTCTATGCCACCAAGGAAGAATGCTTCATTCACGTTGATGTCCCAGCTACGCATTGTATTGATCACACGCTGATGTGAGGGCGCGTTCCTGGCTGTTACGATGGAGATTCTTAGCCTGGGTGAGTACTTGGGGTCTTGCTCTGCCTTGATCTGTTCTTTTTTTTGAATTGCAGAGAGTTTTTCGAGAAGCTCTTTCAATAGACCAGGATTGTGTGGGACGAATGCTCTGTCTGATTCATGCTTATGGAATTCGTATAGGTCATTGGTAGCGTGAAAGACTGTCTCAGCCTCGTCATCTGCGATCACACCGTCGAAGTCGAACGCTACGCGTAATTCTTCTTCCCCTGCCAATTCAACATGCTGCGACTCCAACACCTGGCCTGCTGGATATCCAGCTAGGACTGCCTGTTTCACATCAGCTTCATTCGCTGATAGAAACAGACTGATAGACAGCGCGGGAATGTAAGCGTGAGGATTTCTCCCTTGAAGAAAAATCGCCCGAGTCATGCCGAGACTGTAATGCTCGATGGAATTCATGACTCTCATGCCGGTGTCCGGGTCATTGCGTGAAAGCAGTATGACTTCTACGGGTGGGTCCTCAGGTGAAATTTCGTTTAGAGAAAGCAGGCGGCGGACAAAGGGATAGGCCACTCCTGTTTTTAGTGGTTCCTTTTCCCGGGCGCGTTGGTACTCACGATAGATTTGTTCTCCATCGCGCCTGAACACTTCATCTGATTCGGTTAAATCAAAGAGGGCGCTTGAGGCAAGGCCGATAACTAAACGATTGCTGAGGTCGTACGGCATGATTTCCCTAGGACGGGGCGATAGGAATGCAATTGGGGCATTTGATGTTGCGGTAGTGTAATTAGAAAGCGCGATATATCCGTAGCTCCCGCTTTTCAAACGGTGATGCATATACGAATAGCTCTACATCGCCGCCATCAGCGCCGCCGCCTTGCACGCCAGCCTGGCGACGCCGAAGCTGGTCGCCAGTTCATGCCCTTCCAGGTCCGCCAGGGCAATCCAGCGGGCGTCGCGCGCATCGTCGCCCGCGACCGGTTCGCCGGATTGCCAGCGGCACAGCACGGCGATCAGGATGAAGTGGCGGCGCAGGGCGCCGACTTCGTCGCGGTCGAAGACGTCTACCGCATCGAACACATGCAGCGGCTCGGCGACCACGCCGGTTTCTTCCAGCAGTTCGCGCGCCGTGGCGGCTTCGATGCGTTCGCCCGCGTCGATCTTGCCGCCGGGAAAGGCCCAGCAGTTCTCGTCGGGCGGGTTGGCGCGGCGCACCAGCAGCACGTGGCCGTCGCGGACGACGGCGGCGATGGTCGCGGGAATGGGGCGGGCAATGGGAGTGGACATGCAGATTTCCGGCGTAGGGGCAAGCTGCAAGGGTACGCTTTCAGGCCCGTAGCGCAAATCCCCGTGGTGCCGGACGGCATCCTTGGGCACACTGTAGCCGCGCCGAATCGAGCGCGTCAAACCAGAATCAAGGGGCAGCACCATGGACACGCCGGACCGGCAGTTGCGTTATTTTTTGCGGATCGCGGAGCTGAAGTCCTTATCACGCGCCGCCGAGGACCTGGACCAGACGCAATCGGGCCTGAGCCGGCAACTGGCGGCGCTGGAAGCGCATGTGGGCAAACCCTTGTTCACGCGTACCGGTCGGGGCGTGGAGCTGACCGTAGCGGGCAGCCGCCTGCTGGAAGGCATTCAGCCCGCCTACCAGAACATCGACCGCGTCCTTGATGCCGTGCGCCAGCAGGAAGGCGTGACCCACGGCACGGTGCGCCTTGCCACCGTGCACACACTCAGCTACTACTTCATGGCCGACGTCGTGGCCAGCTTCGTCAGCAGCCACGAACACGTGAACCTGTCCGTGATGGGGCGCAGTTCGCCCGACGTAGTGGCCCTGGTGGAAAGCGGCAAGGCCGACGTGGGCTTCGTCTATGACGCGGCGGTGGCCTCGGACAATCTGACGTCCACCCCGTTGTTCGATGACGAGATGTGCCTGATCGTGCGCCGGGACGTGCCGCTGGCGGACGCGGTGGATCTGGGCGGCATGCCGTTGCGGCTGGTGGGTTTTCCGCCCCATTACGCCTTGCGCAAGATGATCCACAGCGCAGGGTTGCAGCCCGAGTTCATGGCCGAGGCCGAGACCATCGACGCCATGCTCAAGCTGGTGTCCTCGGGGGTGGGCGCCTGTATCCTGCCGTCGCGCATCCCCGAAAAGCTGCTGACCGACTACGGCTTGCGCAAGGTCGGCATCCGCAGCCCGGTGCTGCGCCGCCGCGTGGTGGCGATCACGCCGGCCCAGCGCCAGCCCTTGCCGCTGGTGGCCGAGCTGTTGGCGTGCGCGCACCGCATCGCTGCGGCTTGACGGGTAACCCCTGCACCCCCGGCGGCCCCGTTCCGCCTTCCGAATAGCTGCTATGAGCCTGGCTGCATGGCTAGTTTGCGCGGTGGTTTCCATACTGTCCTGACCTTGCACGGCGTCCTTCGACGCCGCAAGCCAAGGACATCAAGGGGAACCCATGAATACCGCATTGCGAGAGAAATCGTATTTCGACACCCGTGCCACGCAGGAAATGGCGCGCCATCTGCAGGCCGTGCCGCGCAGCATCCAGGAAACCATGGCCTACGCCTGCCGCATCCTGGCGATGACCGAGCAGGAAGCCGGCCTGGCGGGACAGATCAGCGTGCGCTCGGCGCGCCCGGGCGCGTACTGGACCCTGCGCTTCGGCCTGGGCTTTGACGAGGCGACGCCGGCGGACTTCATCGAAGTCGACCGCGACCTGCACACCCTGACGGGCGACGGTATGCCCAACCCGGCTACGCGCTTCCATCTGTGGGTATACGAAGCGCGCCCGGATGTGCAATCCATCATCCACACGCATTCGCCGTGGGCCTCGGCGCTGGCCGCCGCACGCCAGCCGCTGGTCATTTCACAGATGGACATGACGCCGCTGCACGACGACTGTGCCTTCCTGGGTGAATGGCCGGGGGTGCCGATCGCGGACCAGGAGGGCGTGATCATTTCCGAGGCGCTGGGACGCAAGCGCGCCATCATCCTGGCGCACCACGGTTATCTGACGGCGGGCGGCTCCTGCGAGGAAGCGACGTATCTGTCGGTCTATTTGGAGCGTGCGGCGCGCATGCAGATCCGCGCCCAGGCGTTCGGGCCGTTGACGCCGGTAGACGACGCCCTGGCGCGCGAGGCGCACGACTACCTGCTGAAGCCTTCGATCGTGCGCGCGACCTTCGACTACTGGGCTCGGCAAACGCACGGCATCGCGCCGCTGCCGCTGCCCCAAGCCTGATTCCGCTCGCATCCGATCACGACCTTTTCAAGGGGAGTCACGATGATGACGACCAAGCCTGCTGCTGCGCGTTCGCGCCGCGATTATGTGACGGCTGGCCTTGCCAGCATGATGGGGACCACGATCGAGTGGTACGACTTTTTCCTGTACGGCACGGCTGCCGCTCTGATCTTCAACAAGATCTTCTTTCCCGCCTTCGACCCGCTGACCGGCACGCTGGCGGCGTTTGCGACGTATTCCGTGGGGTTCTTCGCGCGGCCATTGGGCGGCGTGATTTTCGGCCACTATGGAGACAAGATCGGCCGCAAGTCCATGCTGCTGATCACCTTGCTGCTGATGGGCGTGCCTACCATCCTGATCGGGCTGATCCCTTCGTATGAGCAGATCGGCTATTGGGCCGCCGTGCTGCTGGTGCTGATGCGCTTTCTGCAAGGCATTGCAGTGGGCGGCGAATGGGGCGGCGCGGTGCTGATGGCGGTAGAGCATGCGCCCGAAGGCAAGAAGGGCTTTTTCGGCAGCCTGCCGCAGGCCGGCGTGGCGCCCGGGCTGATCCTGTCGTCGCTGGCGATGGGCGCAGTGGCCGCGCTGCCCGAAGCCGACATGCTGTCCTGGGGCTGGCGCCTGCCGTTCCTGGCCAGCGTGGTGCTGTTGCTGGTGGGTTGGTTCATCCGCGTTAAGGTGGCCGAGTCGCCCGACTTCGAGCAGATGCGGGAAAAAGGCGCCAAGGTCGAGGTGCCGGTGGCCGAAGTGCTCAAGCACCACCGGCGCGCGTTGCTGGTGGTGGTCGGCGCGCGTCTGGCCGAGGTGACGTGGTTCTACACGGTCGTGACGTTTTCGCTGGCCTACGCCACGGGCACGCTGGGTATCCCGCGCTCCGTCATGCTGGACGCCACGATCTGGGGGGCGGCGCTAGCCCTGTTCACGATGCCGCTGTTCGGGGTGCTGGGCGACAAGATCGGCCACAAGTGGGTGTTCATGGCGGGCACAGTGGGCATCCTGATCTGCGCGCCGGTCTTCTTCAACCTGCTGGGCTCGGGCGATAAAGCCTGGATCATCGTGGCGGTTTGCCTGGCGGTGGGGCTGGTATACGCTTGCCTGTACGGACCCGAAGGCACCTTGTTCTCCAGCCAGTTTCCCGCGCATGTGCGGTACACCGGCATTTCGCTGGCGGTGCAGGTGTCGGGCGCCATCGGCGGCGGGCTGGCGCCCATCGTGGCGACCTGGCTGCTGGCCAAGGGCGGGGGCGACCCGAAGTACGTGGTCTGGTACCTGAGCGCGCTGGGCGTGGTTGCTTTCTTCAGCGCCTGGCGCATGCAGGGCGAGGCTGCCACGCCTGCCGCCCTGCGCGTGCCCGCGGCGGCAAGAACCTGAGGCTCCCATGAAGACGATCGACTATTACTTCTGGATGAATTCCGACTGGGCCTACCTGGGCGCCGACCGGCTTGAAGCATTGGCGGTCCGCCAGCAAGCGGCGATCCGCTACCTGCCCGTGGACTTGCCCGACGTCTATGCGCGCACCGGCGGCGTGCTGCTTGGGCAGCGCTCGCCCGAGCGCCAGGCCTATCGCGTGGCGGAGCTGGCGCGCTGGTGCGCCAAGCTCGGCATCCACGTCAATCCGCAACCGGCGCACATGTGCCCGGATGCGTCGCTGGCCTCGCGCATCGTCATCGCGGCCGATCGTGCCGGCATGCCGGTGCTGGCGCTATACAAGGCGATCCTGAAAGCGGAATGGGTGGACGATCAGGACATCTCCGACCCCGCCGTCCTGCGCGGGGTCATGGAGAAACTGGGACTGGCTGCCGCAAGCCTGCTGGCGGCAGCCGACGCACCGGACATCGAGGCCACGTATCGCCGCAACACGGATGAAGCGGTCCAGGCGGGCGTGTTCGGCTCGCCGTCCTACCTGTATCGGGGCGAGGTGTTCTGGGGCCAGGACCGGCTGGAAATGCTGGAGGAAGCCATTGCGGCGTCTTCGGACGAGTAGGCGGGGGAGTAAGGAGGGTGCGGGCGGTCACGACCGCCCGCACCTGGCCTGCCGCCTACTTCTTCACCAGCGGACAGGT
This sequence comes from Achromobacter sp., assembly GCF_057314935.1. Taxonomy (NCBI): domain Bacteria; kingdom Pseudomonadati; phylum Pseudomonadota; class Betaproteobacteria; order Burkholderiales; family Alcaligenaceae; genus Achromobacter; species Achromobacter sp. The sequence continues at coordinate 1,458 of NZ_DBHKZA010000140.1, read as the reverse complement.
CGACTTCGACAGGGGCATGAACGCCTGGTCGCCGGGTAGCGTCGCCACCAGCTTGTAGTAGTCCCACGGCCGTTTGGATTCAGACGGCTGCTTGACTTCGAACAGGTACATGTCGTGCACCATGCGGCCGTCTTCGCGGATGCGGCCGTTGGTGGCGAAGAAATCGTTGATGGGCAGGGACTTCATCTGCTTCATGACGGCCACGGGTTCGTCGGTGCCGGCTGCCTGCACGGCCTTCAGGTAGTGCATCACCGACGAATACGTGCCCGCCTGACTCATGTTGGGCATCTTCTTGAGCTTGTCGTAGTAGCGCTGCGACCAGGCGCGGGTCTGGTCGTTCATGTCCCAGTAGAAGGCCTCGGTCAGGGTCAGGCCGGCGGCAGCTTCCAGGCCGATGGCGTGGATGTCGTTGATGTACAAGAGCAAGCCCGCCATTTTCTGGCCGCCCTTGGTCAGGCCGAATTCGCTGGCGGCCTTGATGGCGTTCACGGTGTCGCCGCCCGCGTTCGCCAGCCCGACGACTTGGGCTTTGCTGGCCTGGGCCTGCAGCAGGTAGGACGCGAAATCGCTGGATCCCAGCGGATGGCGCGAGGCGCCCAGCACGGTGCCGCCATTGGCCTTGACGACTTCGGTGGCGGAGGCCTGCAGCGTGTGGCCGAAGGCGTAGTCCGCCGTCAGGAAGTACCAGGTCTTGCCGCCTTTCTCCACGGTGGCGCGTGCGGTGGTGTTGGCCAGTGACCAGGTGTCGTAGGTGTAGTGCACGGAATAGGGCGAGCACAAATCGTTCGTGATGCGTTCGGTGCCGGGGCCGCTGAAGACGACGATCTTTTTCTTTTCGCGGGCCACTTCCAGCACGGCCAGCGCGGGCGCCGAGCCTGCCACGTCCATGATCGCGTCCACCTTCTGGGTGTCGTACCATTCGCGCGCCTTGGCGGCGGCGATGTCTGCCTTGTTCTGGTGGTCCACCACCATCAGGTCGATCTTCTTGCCCAGCACCGTGCCGCCGAAGTCGGCGATCGCCATTTCGGCGGCGGTGGCGCTGCCTTTGCCCGTCACGTCGGCGTAGACGCCGCTCATGTCCAGGATCAGGCCCAGCCGGACGATGTCGTCAGAGACGGCGGCAGATTGCGCGTGCGCAGGCGCGGCCAGGGCGGCGGCGATGCCCGCGGCGATGCCCGCGGCGATGGCGGTGGTGGTGAACAAACGGGTAAGCGTGCTGCGGCAATGCGATGAAATCCGGGGCGTGTTGGCGTTAGCCATGGTTTGTCTCCTCTTGTGCCGGATCTGTCTGGAACCTGCTGGCGCTTGATTGGCGTGATGCCGCGCTCTATGGGGGTCTGGGTTGGGCCGCGAAACGGGGGGGGCGTGGTGGCGGGGTAGGCTCCTTGGGCGGTCGGGGGGGGTCAACGCTGGGTCAGCAGGTCGAATTCCATCCGCACTTTGCGGAACGGGAATTCC
>NZ_DBHKZA010000139.1:0-7907 GCF_057314935.1 Achromobacter sp. | reverse complement strand
CGGGCTTTGCAAGGTGGCCGACGTGAGCAGCACGCCGTTTGACCGCAGCTGAATGCGTTTTCCGACGCGGTTGCGCGTGAAGTCGGCCAGGGCTTTTTGGCTCTCGGGTTTCAAGGCCACGTCGACGACGCGGGCGCCTGTGTTCGGGTCGGCGCCGGGGGTGGCGCTGGCGGCGTGCAGGGTGACGGATTCGGCGTGCGCGGCCAAGGGCAGCGACAAGGCCAGGGCGGCGGCGCAGGCCAGATGCTTTATCAAGGACATGGCAGTTTCCTTTGGCGGGACAAGTGCTCCATCCTAGCCGAAGTGCGCCGCGCCGACGAGCTCAGGGCCGGCCGGGCGCACGCATGACCGGCGCGCGCATCCATGGCATATCGGGCAGCCCCTGTATCTGCGGCATGCCCGGCGCGGGCATGCCCAGGGGGTTGAGCGCGGCGTCTTGCAGTACGGTCATCCATTCGCGCGGGTCCATCGGTTCACCCATGCGCGCGCGCACATCCAGCAGGTCCAGCGCGGCGCGGCGGTGGCCGGCTTCCGCGGCCTCGCGGAACAGGCGCTCGGCCACGTTGTAGTTCTTGGGCACGCCCCGGCCCATGCCGGTCAATTCGCCCAGGTACGTTTGCGCGGGGGCAAAGCCCTGGTCGGCGGCGCGTTGATACCAGCGGGCCGCCACCTTGTAGTCCTGCTCCACGTGTTCGCCGTTCTCGGCGATCAGGCCCAGCGTCGTCATGGCCACCACGTCACCGGCCTTGGCGCGCGCCTGCAGCGAGGCCAGCCGGGGCTCGTCCAGATACTTCGCGCCCCGTTCAATTTCGAATTCCCACGCGCTCATGCGCGCCTTGATCAAGTCGCGGCCCAGCGTGGGCGATGGCCCGCGGCCGGCTTGCCCGGGCTTGCCGCCCGGCACGGCGGGCGTCTGGCCGTCGGCCAGCGTCGTGAATGTGACCGTGCCGACGAGGCTGCTGGCGTAGTGCGGAATTTGCCGATAGGCGGTGGCGACCTGCACATCGCCGGTCAGCTGCTTGAAGAAATTCTCGACCGGGGCAGAGGCGGGCAGGTCGTCCAAGCCCTGCGCGAAGTAATACGCGTAGGGGCTATGGCGCGGGCCGTCGTGGCCAAAGCCATCTTCAGCCGTGGCGCCGGGCTGCGTGGAAAAGGCGATCAGTTCACCCCCTGCCGGCACGGTGTGGACCAGTCCGGCCGAGGGCGCGCCGCGAGTCAGGTTCGTGCGGCAGGCGTCCAGTACCATCAGCCGGGCGCGCACGTCGGCGCGGCGCAGCGCTTGCGACACCCGCTTCAGGCTCAGCGAGCTTTGCTGCGCGGTGCGGATGCGGACTTCGCCCAGGGGCAACGCCAGGTCCACGCCAAACAGATAGTTCACATCGTCCACGGCCACCGCATGGCCCGCGAAATACACCAGCGCCAGATCGGCGTCTTTTGCGCGCGTGGCGAATTCGTCGACGGCGTCTTCCATTTGCGCGGTGGTCAGGTCGGTCAGCAGCGTGACGTCGAATTGCCGCTTGCGCAGCGATTCGGCGATCAGGCGGGCGTCGTTGACAGGGTTGACCAGCGCGTTGGCCGGCACCGCGTAGCGGGCGTTGCCGATGACAAGCGCGTAGCGATGTTTGGCGGCGGTGGGTGCGGGCGCGGACGAAGGGGCCGCGGGGGCCGCAGCCGGGTTGGCCGCTACGCCAGTATGCAGCGGCAACAACCCCGCTCCCAACATGGCGGCAAGCAGCCGCCGGCGCGACAAAGGCATAGTCAAAGGCTTGGACAAGGGCATCGCAATCGGAAACGGATTCGTCTTCATGCCGAGCCTCATGGACGGGGGCACACGCCGGCCGGGCCGGGTGTCGCGGACAGCACGCCCAGCGCGCGGGCGGCGTCTTGCAATGAGGACTCGCGCGCGGCGCTCAGCACGTAACGGCCATCGGCGTCAGGCCCATCCACAATGGACACGTCGTACTGGGACAAGGTGTTGCGCAGCTGTTTGGCGGTCAGCGTGTCGGGCAGGTCCACGACCAGGCGCGGACACGAGCCGCCGCCGCGCGTAAGGACGACGTCGGGCGCGGGGGCATCGAGCGGAGCTTGTTGCACCACGATGACCGACATCATGATGGCCAGTGCCCAGCCCAGCGGCATCAGCGGGCTGGCGGGTGTGGGCCACAGCCATTGCCATAGCCGGCGCGCGCGCGATGGCGCGGCGGGCACAGGCTGGAGGCGTTCGGCCAGCGCTCGCAGAAATGCGGAGTCGCGGTCGGCCTGGCCGATCTCGTTGTGCGCCAGCTGGCGCGCTTGGGCCAGGGTGAGCCATTCTTCGACTTCGGCGTGCAGCGCGGGGTCGCGCGCCATGTCGGCTTCGAAGGCGCGGCGGGCTTCTTCGTCGAGCTCGCCCGACAAGTAGGACAGCACTCGGTCTTCAGACATGATCAGTCCATTCCTTTGCGCGTGCATTCGGCCACGAGCTTGCGTGCGGCATGCAGGCGGCTCTTGACGGTCGGCACGTGCAGGTCTTGCTGCTTGGCGATCTGTTCCATGGGGACTTCGTCCAGATACAGGAACATCGTGGCGCGCAGGGTATCGCTGAGTTTGTTCAGGCAGTCGCGCATGCGCTTGACGAGCGACAGGTGTTCGTAGGCGTGTGCCGGGTCGGCGAAGGGGGAGGGGTCGCCCACGTCCTGGGTATCGTCGAAGACGTTGTCGTCCTGCCCGCCGTCGCCTTCGGGCCCGGACCATCGCACTTCGTGGCGGGTGCGCCGATGCATCTGGATCAGCTCGTGCAGCGAGCCCCGATACAGGTAGCCGCCCAGCTTGCTGACCGCGAGTTCGTGCGCGGCCCAGCCGCCTGCCGGCTGGCCGTGCTGGAAGCCTTCGTCCTTGAAGGTGCGCGTTTGCAGGAACTTCATGAGCGCGTTATTGAAGGCGTCCACCACGCCTTCCGGCGAGGTGTTGAAGAATTTCTTGCGCAGCTTCAACGTGATGTGCTGCTCGGCCTTGTTGCGGAATTCCAGCGCGTAGCGCGGATCGGCATGCATGATGCGCAGCAGCGCGTCGACGTTGTTGATGACGTAGCGCTTGGGGTCGAGCGTGTTCATGGTTCAGATTCTTGGTGTCGAACTGGACGCGGAACGTCAGCCCATCGGCGGAAAATGCCGCAGCCCTGCGGGGCGAGGGCTGCGGCACCTTAGCCGCGCAAGGGCGGAAAATCAAGCGCGGCGGCGCAGCACGGCAATGCCGCGAACGGTGAAGGCCACGACGATGGCCAACGACAGGTAGAAGCCGAAACCGAAGCTCAGGCTGTTCCACAGGGACGACGCCATGTCGCCGGCCATGTTGCGGCTGGCGCGGGAATTGCCCATGAAGCCGGCGAACTGGCGGGTGGCGTTCATGATTTCTCGCACTTGCGAGACCACGCCGGCCAAGGCGATCAGCCACAAGGCCAGCGGCACGAAATAGCCGAACCGGGCGGCGCGCTGGGGCAGCAGGGACGGCAGCAGCGGGCCGACCACGGCCAGCAGCCACAACAGCGCGTAAATACCGGCGCCCGTGCCATGCGAGCCCTGGATGTCGCCGCCATTCTGCATGCGCAGCAGGTCATAGAAGCTAAGGCTGGCATTCGAGCCCATGATGCGCACCGTGATCACGGAGAACACCGTGGTGGCCAGCAGGAACAGCAGCGCGCCCGCGGCGTCGCCTCGGTTGACGCGGGCGGCGGCGGTGGCGGCCCAGCGTGCGCCGTGGGTCTTGGCCTGGTTCAATACGTCGCGTGCCTCTTTGCCTTGCATGGTCTTTCCTTTTGGTTCCGGCGGGGATGCCTGTATCTGTGTCTATGCGCGGCGCACGAAAAGGTTCGATTTATTTTTTTGAAGAAATTTTTCGAACCTTTCCCGGCCTGACGCGTAGCAGGGGACATGGGCGCGGATTTTCCCGTCGCCATCCATCCATACGGAGAGCCGAATCATGTCGAACCCCACCCCGCTGACCGCCCTGTACCAGACCGTGGTGCAAGAAGAACTGGGCCTGGTCGCCCGTATTGACGAAGACGGCGACGTGCTGTTTCGCTACCCCGATCTGGGCACCATGTTCTTCAGCCTGAGCGAGGCGGATCCGGAATTCCTGCGTCTGGTCTACCCGAGCTTCGTGGACGCGGACGAACTGGGCTTGACCCGCGCGCAACTGCTGGAAGTGGTCAATGCGGTGAACAATCGCTGCAAGGCGGTCAAGCTGAGCCTGCAGCAAGACCGCGGCCCGAAGGCCGGACGCGTGTCGGCGTCCGTAGAGAGCTTTGTGGCCGCGTCCGATACGCTGCCCGCCGAAGCGCTCTTGCGCGCCATCGTGGCGCGTTGCGTGTCGGTCATCCGCCACAGCGCTGGAGAACTGGTGAAAGACGCGCTGGAACTCAAGCAGGCCGCTGCCGGTTGAGGAGGCCGCCCGCCGCGCGGAATTGAAACAACCCTGGTCCTGCGCTGTAACTTTGAGATACATTGCAGGGCTTTGACGGAAACTGCGCCTTGCCGCTGCCCCGTTTCCGGCCACCACGATGATGTCGATGCGCCCGCTCTTACTCCGTTCCCTGATCTTTCGCCTTGTGACCATGCTGTTGTTGCTGGGAGGCTTGAGCGCATGCGCGGTCAAGACCAATTCCCGTGGCGGGCTGGTCTATGGCGTCGACACGGCCGCCCTGTTCGGCACCGAGATCGGCCAGTTCCCCTTGCAGGATGGGGGGCTGGGCACGCTGCGCCGCGAAGGCAAGAACTTCTCGGTCAAGCTGTCGGGCAACCAGCGCGTGGTGCCCTTGAACAATGTGGACTCGGCCCGTATCGCGCGCACCGAGAACGTGGGGCCGCGCACCGTGGTCGTCATCGAGACGCAACGGCGCAACTGCGACTACCGCTATACGGTGCTGGCGATCGAAGGGTCCGACGTGCTGTCCTGGGACCTGGGCAATTGCCGCGACCGGCCGGCGGTGCTGGTGCAGGATGACCGCAGCGCCATGACTTTCGATTTTCCGAAGGGATCCAACATCGAGCGGTTCGTCTACACGCAGGACGGCCGCATGCGCCGGGGCGACGTCAAGGCGGTGGCCGGCCTGAATCCGCGCGCCAAGCCCTTTGCCGACGAATCGTTGTACCCGCCGGGGTACCTGGATTCTCTGCGCTTATATGGCGTCTATCCGCCGCCCGCGGCGCCGGCCGCAAAGACGGGTAAATCCGGCAAGCCGGGCAAAGCGCCCAAGCCCGCGCGGGCGGCCACGCCGGACGCGCCCGCCAGGACGGCGCCCGTCGACAACCCGACCGGCAGCCAGCCCCAGGTCCCAACGCAGACCGCCGGCCGCGTCGTTCCGCCGCCACCCCAGCGTGTGCCGGGAGGCGATGCGCCCGCCGCTGCCGCCAGCCCCGCGCCGCGCGCGGGCGGCGCGTCGCGCCCGCCCGCCAAGCTGGACCTGCCCGACGAGGAAATCACCTCGACCCGTCTTGACCTGAGGGACTGACGTGCGGCAAGCCCAGATTCGCCAACTGCTTTTCCTGATCGTCCTGACGGTCGTCTATCTCAGCTTCGAGCTGGGTTTCAATGCGCGCCTGCTGGACGTGGTGGGCAGCCGCGCCACGCCTCACGACATCGAAGAACTGGAGTTCTTCGGCCGTACGCTGTCCGGCATTGCCGCGGCGCTGGTGGTGCTGCAATTGCTGCTGACCCGGCGCCTGCGCACCGGAGGAAAGCCGTCATACCTGAAGATCGGCGTCGCCTGCGTCGTGACCGCGCTGGTGGTGTTCAGCGCCATCAAGGGGCTGGTGAACGTGCTGGTGGATAGCCGCGACGGCGATTTCCGGCGCATCGCCGCCAACGCCGGCTTGCTGCAGCGGTCCCTGGTGCAGGGCGACCTGCATCTGGACGGCCTGGTCGACGACGAGGTCTATGCCCGGCCCGAGGGCAAGGCGTTTCTGGCCGTGTTCCAGGTGCTGCTGTCCAATATCGACAACCTGGACGAGAAGGTCGAACCCAAGAAGCGTCAGGTGATCCGTACCGATCTGCAACGGCAGATGAAGACCTTCACGTTTGATGGCCGCGACGTCCGCATGACGGCGCCGGGCATCCGCGGTTATCACCAGGTCTACACCAGCGTGATGCAGTCTGTCGCCGACCGCTGGAAACAGTATGCGGGCGTGCCGGTGGGAAACGACATCAGCCTGGCGCGTGAGCAGGACCGTGCCTGGAGCGACTACCGCAGGAACCTGTCCAAGCGGGGTTGGACGCCGGAGAGCGTGCCGGCGCGCTATCAGGGGCGCGTGGTGCAGGACGTGCGCAAGCGCATTCCGGTGCCCGGCGACTGGCAGCCTTATGACCGCGCCACCTTCAACGAGGCGGTGGCCCAGCAGTATTGGAAGACCATGCGCAGCCGCACCGTCCATGTGGAAGGGGACGCGATTCCGCCGGGACTGTCGTACGAGGACTTCGTGGCGCGCCCTGGCGTGCAGAAGCTGTTGCGGCAGACCCTGATGGTGCCCGCGACCATGAGCGTGGCCGCCAACTACACCGATGCGGCCAGCTTCAAGCGGCTGTACGACGGCATGCTGGACCGCGCCGTGGACGAGGCGATGCCGCGCTTTTCCGCCCGCAATGAAGACTTCGGCCGGGGCGGCCAGCACTACAAGCTGGGCCAGGATGCCGCGCGGGCGGCGATCGTGCCACCGGTGGCGCTGTTGTTTTCCCTGCTGGGCGCGGTGGGCCACTTCGCCAAGCTGCTGTATCTGATCGTCAAGCTGGTCGTGTGGGTGCGCACGCCCGTAGGGCAGGAGCCGGGCCGCACCGCGACGCGCGCAGCTGGGTTGGCGCTGGTGTTGACGCTGGTGTGCGTCTGGACCGCGTTTTCCTTCATGCAGAACGGCGTGACAAAGAGCGAGCTGTTCCAGCAGATGTCGCGCGCGGAGTCCGGCCGGGATGACGAGTCGGCCGGCCAGGCCCTGCGCCGCCGCGTGCTGGCCAACATTGCGCACGTGGTGGTGGTGGGGCAGGCCTATACCTATCCCTTCAACGAGGCGGTGCGCACGCGCGTGCTGGGCGGCATCAAGTACGGATACCACGGCGATGCGGATTAAGCGCCTGATCACGGCGCTGCTTGCCGCCGTGCTGCCCGTGTCCGGCGCCGGCGCCGCCTGCCTGGGCATGCAGGTGCACGCCCATCGCGGCGCGCCGACGCTGCCCGAGAATTCGCTGGCGTCGATCAGCGCTGCCTACGCGGGCGGTTGGGACGGGGTCGAAATCGACATGCAGCGCCTGCAGGACGGCCGCTGGGTGCTGCATCACGACGTGCTCACGGGCAGGACGGTGGGCGGCGTGGGGCGCAAGGCCGTGCTGCAACTGAACAGCGCCGATTGGCGTGGCGCCAAGCTGATGGGGCAGGGCGGCGGGTCGCCGCCGCCATTCCTGGACGACGCGCTGCGGGTCGCGGCCACGCAACCCGCCAAGACGTTCAACGCCGAACTGAAGGTCGTCTACCGCGACTGCGCGCCGGTCAGCCAGCTGGTCGCCGGCATGAAGCAATCGCTGCCGCACGGCAACTGGATGATCACGTCGGCCTTTCCGGAAGCGCTGCGCTGCGTGCGCGGCACCGACCGCCAAGGCTATCTGGGGCTGATCGTCTTTGACCCCAGGAATGCCGAATCCGTCAGCGCCAACCCTCTGGGCAAGTACGTGTCGCAGCGCGCCACGGCGCCCAAGCTCACCCGCCCGTGGCTGGCCAACCTGGCCAGGACCGTAGGCGCGCCGGTGGGCGTGCACGTGGACGCCTTGACGCTGGCCGCCAACCCCCAGCTGCTGCGCGACGCGGCGTCGGAATCGGTGCGGGTATTCGTCTACGCGGTCGGCGGCGATGCCGCGCTGGCGCAGCAATTGCGCGCGACCCGCCAGCG
>NZ_DBHKZA010000138.1:0-8365 GCF_057314935.1 Achromobacter sp. | reverse complement strand
AGACCTGCCCATCTCTCGCCATACCGTCCATACCCCAGCGGTTCATGGCGCCCAGGTACTGGTTGATGCCCAGGCCTGCACGCAGAGCGACACGCCGATCTGTCGCGTTCGCGGGGTTCAGGGTGCGGACTTCGTTCGCCATTACCTGCCAGACAGGAATGCCGTTATGAATGGCTGTCAGGGCGTTGGTGGCCGGGTCGGTGATCGCAGCCACCAGCGACGCGGATCCAAGCCGCGATGCCACATTCAGGGCCTTATAGGTGTCCATACCTTCGGCCAGTGCCGCGTTGACAGGCGGTTCCTTGGTCCCGGCCGTGTTCTGGTACACGGTGTCCAGCCAGCGCGCCTTCGCCTCAATCTTTTCCGTACGGTCAGGCTCGCGCATCTTCATCTGCTGGGTAGCGCGCTCGCGCCAATAGCGAAACGCCAGGTGAGGATTCGGCCCAAAGGTCTCGGTCAAGGCGATATCCCGGGCCATGCCCTCAACATGCCTTTGCATCGTTTCCAGGATGGTCGATTCGCTGTACTTCTCCGCGTATCGGATATAGCTCTCGGCATCCTGAAAATGCAGAATGCGCTCGGCGCTGCCGTGGTTGGCGATCAAGCCACGGCCAGGCAGCCCCCTGCCCGGCTCGATCTTGTTGGCGCCGTTGGTGGACAGCGTCTCCCAGGCGGCCGACAAAAGGTCACGCACTTCGCCGTCGGACATCAGAGAGCCGTCCTCATTGACGTATCGGCTGCGGTCCAGGCCGGTCATAGCGTCGTCCACCCACATGGCGCGCGCGGCGTCGCCCTTGAGCTTGCCGCCGCCGGTGGCCACCAGCTGCTGGCTGTGGGCCTGTGGGAACCCCCAGTTCTCCAGCCGCCCGACATTACCGCCGGCTCGGTTGAATCGGTCTCGAAGCTGAGCAGCGACATCGCTGAAGGCTTTGGCGGCCTTTGCCGCGTCAGCGTCTCCCGTCTTCGTTCCGCGCAGTTCGCGCGCGATGGACAAGGTCTTGGCCGGGTCGGTCACCAGGCCAAGCAGTCCGCCCTTGGCCGTATCGAACACGTCCAGCATCTGCCCCAAGGCGTGGTTTCTGATCGCCTGCGAAGTGCTCTCCACCGAGAGCGTGCCGCTCTTGCCGTCGGCATAGAACATCAGAGATCGGGAGAGCGCATCGATGGGGCTGAACGTCGACTTCTCCAGGTAGGACTGGACGGCATCATGTCGCAACGCTGTCAACGCGATGCGGCGCTCTTTCAGCGCAACCTCTGCCTGCATGTCCATAGCCGCGCGCTCGGCTGCCGCGCTCAGTCGATCGGCCTCGCTCATGGCCCGCCAAGCGCCCAGGTCATCAGCGGCGATTTGGCGCATGGCCCGCGCAATGCGGTTCTCGATGTCCTGGCTCTGCGCCTGCGTCAAGCCGCGCCCCAGGACTTGCGAAACCGCTTCGATGCATTCCTGCCTCATCATGCCCCCAATCGCAGGAAGCACGCCACGGCGGCCCGGAACCCTTCCGGCCTGCTGTATGCGCGCTCTGCCTGCACTTCGTTCAGTTGATCGCGCAAGGAGACCTCGCGCACGTTGCCATCGGCGTCCTCTTCGCGCACGCGAATGTCGCCAAGTTCATCGAGGCGGGCAAGTCCCGCCTGAGTTTCCATATCGACTGGCGCTGCATTGCCGTCGCCCGCGCGCGGCGGTTGGGCTGCCTCGGCAGCACCCGCTGGCTGCGCCTGTGGTGCGCGCGCCGCCCCGTCCGTCGTTCGAACTCCCTGCACGGGTGCCCCAGCCGGAGCCGGCTGGCTGACAGCAGCTTCCTGAACTTGGCGGCCTCCAGGTCCGACATCACCGCGGCTAGGCTGAGCCCCACGCTGTGCTGCCATTTCCTGCACGGCTGCCGCAATGGGGGCCGGTCTGGCTGCTGGCGCTTCAATGGCCGCGCGGTTTTGCTCAAGATCCGCCAGGCGCATATCCAGATCAGCCAGACGTTGGGCAGCCTGTGCGGCTCCTTGATTGCTCTCCACAAAGCCCTGCAACCGGGAAATCTGACCGTCCAGCGCCTGCGCAGCGGCGCGCATCTCTCGATTGGCCAGGGAAAGCGCCTGCTTGTAGCTGGTGCGTGGCGTCTCCGCCTGGATCTCCTTGGCGCGCTGACGGGGCAGCGCGTCCGAGTTGAGATTGCTCCGCTGAGCGGTCAACTCGACCAGTTCGGCACGCACTGAAGAGATTTCGCGCAGATCGGCCGCTTGACCGAAGGTCGCCAGCAAATCGGCCCGTTCGGCCTCTACCGAGCCGATTTCCTGCTCGATGTTGGCAGCTGCCCTGGCCTGCTCAGTGGGGAACCGCTGGAAAGGTGCACCCTCTTCTGCGGGCCCTCGAGTCGACCAAGTGTCGCGCCCAAGGTACTCTCGCACGCGCGCCAGGTAGTCGCGGGTTTCCTTGGCCCGCGGCTGCCGGCCGGCGAGAACCTCGCGCGCTTGGCGCGGGCCGCCGTTGTAGTCCGCGATCATCGCATCTACGTCACCACCATACTGGCGCATGGTGTCGCGCAGGTAGCGCCCGGCTGCGTCGATCATCTGGACCGGGTCACTGGCGTCCGTCACCCCGTACTTGCGAAGGTTATCGGGCATAAACTGCATGACGCCGCGCGCGCCTGCGGGACTGACCTGATTGCTGTTGCTCCGCTCCCCGGCGTTCTTGAGCGCGTTCAGCAGACCAGCGGGCAGGCCGTACTGCTGCTCGACAGAGGCCGCGTATTCATTCAGTTCAGGGGCATCGAAGCGCAGGCCGCGCCGCGCCGTCAGATCCACCGCTGTGACGCGCTGCGAGGGCAAGAACCGTTGTCCTGCGGGTAGCTCATCGGCGTAGTATCCGAGCGCCTGGCGAGCCGGCGCAGGGTCGCTGGCTCGCGGCAAGAACACCTGATCCTGCACGCCCGTGCGCCCTACATCAGCAGTGCGTCCCTGGGCATCCGCCGAAAGCACTTCCTCGATGGCCGATCGATGAGAATTTGCCGTTGCCGGTTCCGCAGGCACGCCCGGCGCGGTGCCGATTCCGGTATGCGCGGCGTCGCGCGCGGCCAGCGCCGCATCCACCGTGGCGCCCGCGCGCACTGGCAAACCAGCCGCGGAACCGACTGCCCCAAAGATCCCACCCAGGATCCCTTCGGCAGCCAGCGCAGCACCATCCAACGGGCGATATTGCTCCGCCATCGCGTCGTACCCTGCGCCCTTAAGCAGCTCGTAGGTAGACGCGCGCTGGCCGATCCCCATGGCCATGTTCGTGGCGGCGCCATACGCGACGTTGGTGCCCAGATAGGCGCGGGCCCCCGTTCGCACGCCGAGCGCTGCCGCGGGCGCGGCGACGCCGCTATACCCGATCGCGCCGGGCACGAGCACACCGCTGCCAGTCGTAACGGCATCCACAAAGGCCGCGTTCGCCGCTGTGTCAGCATCGACTCCCTGCTCGCGCAGTTCCTGGAACCTGGACCGCCCGGTCGCGCCGCCGGCCGTCACCGCTCCCCCATAGGCCAGCGAGACGCCGGTCGCCCCGCCAGCAGCGAACAGGCCAGTGCCCAGCCCCACCTGGGTCAGCACATCCGCCACACCGTTGACGACCTGGCCAGCTGTGCCCGTCGTCAGAGGATCAGGTGCGTACTGACGGACAGCGGCGTCAGACGCCCGGGTAAGCGGATCGAAAGGATTCAGAGCTCGGACACCCGTCACTGACTCCAGCGCATCGAGGGCAGGCTGATAGGCTTGTCCCGCGATACTGGTCAGCGTGCCCTGTACCTTCGCTGCGCCGCGCGCAACACCACGCGGTACTTCTGATACCACGCCACTCAGGACCCCAGGTTCAGCCTGCCCCAGAATTTCATTCGGCGTGCGCGCTGCTGCGTTGACCTCGCGCAGGCGCTGCTCGTCAAGGTTCATCATTGCTGCGCCCCTGGGATCATGTCGCTTAAACGCCGTCCGAACTCATCCCGGCCGCCGTCTGCGTCAGGTGCCATCTGGATGATGATCGGCTGTCCGGACTTCGGATCTCGCACCGGGATTCCTCCCAGGGTTACCGCGTAGGCGCCGGCGCCCACGCCAATCAGGCCGCTGTTCGACATGCTCCGTCCAAGCTGTTCCTGAAGGCCTCGCGCTGAGATCTCCCGCGCCACGGTTCGATTGGCCCTATCCAGAAAGTCCGATTCGTTCATACCCCAAGGGGCAAGCACTTCGCCGTTTCCATGGAAATTGACGGGCTGCCCAAGGACCGCGGTAATCGCTTGGTCCAGCCGTGAGGAATTAACGTCGGGGGATAGGTCGCCCTCCTGCGCTGCCTTTCCCACGTAGTAGGCCTTTACCGCGTAGGCGTCCTGCATGAAGGCTTGACCGCTGCTGTCACCAGAGGCCGCGCCGCGGTATAGCTTCCCGACTTTGTTGGCGATGGCTTGCGTGAATTCGTTGTCCTTCGGCAGCGGATAGCTGAGTGCGCCGGCCTTGCCACCCCCCCGAAGGATCTCGTCGCCTGCAATGGCTGTCGCCGCGGCGTCGCCTGCGGACTGCACAACATCCGGAGAGAACCAATTGTTTTGCAGCTTCGTCTGTTCGTAGCTCCCGGCCAGTCGCCCGAGGCGCGCCATCATCGGGTCTATCCCGTCCACTTGGCCGACGATGCCCTGATAGGTGTCAGGCGAACCAGCCGCCCAATACAGTTGCCCCAGAATCTGCCGCTTCTCGCGGGCGCCGGCCTGCTTAAAGGTGCTGGATAGTTGCTCGGCCTCCGCAGCCAGGAGTGGCCTCATCTGGACGGCTCCAGCGGGGTTCGCGCGTTGCAGGCCTCGAATGAGGTCAGACCGATCGCGCAGCGCTTGCCCCAGCGCGGCGGTGCCGTTCGGGGTGGCCAACTGGCCGAAGTCCAGGGCCGACGCTGGCTGGGCAGATCGGTTCTCCACCCAGGAAAGGGGAGCTTCGCGGAGCATCTTGGTGTTGGACTCCACCGCGCGCGACAGGCGGTCCAGATTCGAGGCGTCCGTGACACTGGCGCCTGATCGCTGCTGCTGCAGGCGTTTGTCTTGGATGTATGCCTGCTGCGCGTCCACGGGCATCCGCAGCACCTGCTGGACTTCATCCTGGCCGCGCATCATTTCCCGAAACTGTGCTTCGTACTCGGTGCCCTGGACCATGCTCGACCAGCGGAGCATGTCTTCGGTGCGGGCCGGCAGGCCGGTCGACACCTGCTTATCCGCCTCGCCAACGGCCCGCTGCGCACGGGCGATGGATCGGTCCTGCTCCACGCGGGCCCGGGTATCGATGCGGTCCGTTTGCGTCTGCGCCCGCGCCCGAAGCTGTTGGATCTTGTCGGAGTCCAGAAAGCGGACCCATTCGTACCCTGCTGACGCCTCGCCCCGCGCCGCCGCGTCGAATGCCTGAACTGCGCCATGCGGGTCCCGGTCGATCGTCGCGGCGCCAGCGGCGTAGGCAAGCGTGGATTCTGACTCGCCCAGCAGCTTGGCCTTGACACCCTCAGGAAGACTAGATGATTGCAGCGCCGCGACACGCGCCGCGCGGCGTTCTCGGTACTGAGACGGGTCCAGTGCGATGGTCGCGGCGTCCGATTCCATGCCAGTCTGGTACTGCGACGTGATGTAGGACCGCTGGCTTTTTGATTCGAACTCGACCGCGCGCTGGCCAAGGTAGGTGCGCTGACGGGTCAACTGCTCGCGGTAAAACGGCCGCGTCCCCTCCGGAGCGTTCTCCAGGGCTTGCGCGCTGTAGTCGTCGAATTCCTTAAGCAAGCTCGGGGTGAAGTCCGGCGCGCCCGGAGCGGCGGTGTCCTGCATTTCGTTCAGGCGCTGGAGCCATTTGATCTGGTCGTCGCTGGTGGCCTTCGACACCCAGGCGGTGGACTGCTCCCGCTGCAGGCGATCAGCAGCCGCCGCGACCTGCCCCAGGCCAGCCCCTACGCGAGATACGGCCTCGCCGGACGTGTCAGCGGCTACGGCCATGGGAACGCGCGGCGCGGAGGTCCCGACAGGCAGGGCTTGGCGTTGCTGCGCGACTTGAATGGGGACACGGGTTGCCATCGATTACCTCCAGTACTGTGCGACGTTGCCGACGCGTAGGCCAACGCCGCTACCAGCTCGCAGGCCAGAACCAGCGGCAGCAGCCGGAGCAAGCTGGGATAGGCCATAGCCTGCGGCAGACGTCAGGGCGGTCGTAGCCGCACCCAGCAGCCCGGAACGCTTCGCGTCCTTCCCTGATGCCCGCAACGTTCTGGCGGTGAAGCGGTCCATGGTCGCCTGCTGCTCATAGGCGTTGCCTTGCAGAAGCGCCTGGTAGCGCGTCGTCAGGGCGTCCATTTCCAAGTTCTCGGCGGACTGCTGCTGAAGTAACAGCGCCGACCCACTGCTGGGATCAAGCCCCGACTCAGCGACGGAAGTGCGGATATCTGCTTGCTGCTGAGAGGCGCTGCGGCGCTGCCCGAGTTCGTTCTGCAAACCCGCGTCGTATGCCTGCCGGGCCTGGTTCTCGGCGATGGTGGCGTTGCGCTCTGACGCGTCGGCCTGTTGGTTGTAGCCGGACGCGGCGCTACTGCCCTGCATGACGGAGCCGATGGCACCGACACCGCCGGAGACGGCCGCGATCGTGCCGGCATTCGCGACGAGAAACGCCGAAATTGGATCCATATCACTTCACCTTTGCATAGAGAAAGCAGTCGCGTCCGTCAGGGGTCACGGCGCGCATGAGGCCTTCGCGTTCAAACCCGAGCCGTTCGGCCCAGGCGATAGCGGCGGCATGGCTGGCGTCGACGGTCATTTCGATCCGGCGCCACTGGGCTCCGGCCAGGACCATACGGACGACGCGATGAATCAGCTTGAACTGGAGAAGCGCCCTTTCGGAGAACATCGCCCAGGCCATGCCGCGCTGCTCGTGAGCTTGGACGATCCCGGCGCAGGCAATGACGTCATCCCCATCCAGCGCGGCCCAGGCGACACCGTCGGCCGCCGCAAGCTGTTGCGCATGCTCGGCGCTGATCATCGGCATCGCGAACGCCTGGGCCTTCTGCAGTTGCACGGCCTGGACGTGCGCCGCGGTCATCCGGACTATCTTCATCGATCGTCACTCGTGCCCACCACGGGCATCAGCGCGACCAGGGTGACCGGCAGCGGCTGCTCATTCGTGTACCAAATCTGAGCTCCGCGCTCGTACCCACCAGGCCATGGGATCGGGTCGCTGTCGCCCGTTAACAGGGGCGGCGCGCTACCCATTGGCTGCGACGGCCGGCGGAAGTTCAGCGTGTTGGTCATGTCGCGCGCCGGGCCCACGTTCCCGCCCAGACTTCGGTACATGCGCACGATCAGGTTTGTGATCCGCTTGAGCTTTCCCTGCGCCGTGCCGCTGGCCGATCCCGCTTCCAAGCTCATGGTCGCCACGGCGCAACTCGTCGGCAGGCCCACATGGATGACTTCCGCAGGGAACTGCAAGTCAACACGGCCCGCGACGACAGTGCGGCGAGGATGGGCTGCGCCGTTGGTCAGGATATCGACCTCCTGCCCTTCCAGATGCTCCAAGCCAGTGACACGGTCCGTCGTCGCGCCGCGGTACGTCAGGCCGCTGTCGACGTAGAAGGCTTCGGCCTGGACTTCCTCTTCCTTCAGCGGCGCCCGCAAGATCTCGACATAGCGGACGGTCTGACCGCTCACCTGGCGGCGCACGATCATCCAGAGGTCATCGGCTGAGCCGTCAGGCGATGGCATGGTTTCGACAGCCTCGACGAACCCGTTAACCATTGGGTGGGGGTGCCACGCATAGACGTCGCTGCGCCCGGCCTCTTGGTCATACGTGCACCCGACCAGACGACCGTCAGCCCGCGCCGCCCAGATAATGGAATCCGGCTCCTGCTGGTAGGCCAGATCCACGACACCACTCAGCAGCACGTTGGAAGCAAGCTTCGTGGTGTCCGAAGAGGCGTAATTGTTGGTGTCGTAGCTGTACTCGTAGTCCCGCAGCTTGCGGCCGGATGCTTGAATGAACAGGACGCGGCCGCCGACTTCCACCGGCTGGATCGACCTGGACCCGTATGCGGTTCGCCTTTCTGCGCGGATGTTGGCCGGGCCCAGCGCCTGATTCGCTTGGATCGGGCCGACAATCCACTCATCACCGTCCGTGCCGATGATCAGGTTGTCTGACTCGACCAGCCAGACGGCTCTGTTGATCTGCCGGGCGTTCAGCCGGAACACGATAGAGGAATCCGTCTCCTGCTCCCCGCCTGGCGACTTCGCGGCGAAGTTCTCGAAATCGGCCGTTACCGACATGGCGCCGACACGGCCAGCCATGAGGACCAAACGCTGGCGCCAGAACGCGCCATGTTCAGGCCACCCGTTCGCGTTTG
>NZ_DBHKZA010000137.1:0-8368 GCF_057314935.1 Achromobacter sp. | reverse complement strand
CAAACGCGAACGGGTGGCCTGAACATGGCGCGTTCTGGCGCCAGCGTTTGGTCCTTATGGCTGGCCGTGTCGGCGCTATGTCGGTAACGGCCGATTTCGAGAACTTCGCCGCGAATTCGCCAGGCGGGGAGCAGGAGACTGATTCATCTATCGTCTTCCGATTGAACGCGCGCCAAATCAACCGGGCTGTCTGGCTTGTGGAATCCGACAACCTGATCATTGGCACTGACGGCGATGAGTGGATTGTTGGGCCGATCCAGGCCAATCAGGCCTTGGGGCCGGCCAACATTCGCGCGGAGCGTCGTACCGCCTACGGGTCACGGTCGATACAGCCCGTCGAGGTCGGCGGGCGGATCCTCTTCATCCAGGCATCCGGCCGCAAGCTGCGCGACTATGAGTACAGCTACGACACCAACAACTACGCCTCGTCGGACACCACGAAGCTTGCATCCAACGTGCTGTTGAGCGGTGTTGTGGATCTGGCCTATCAGCAAGAGCCGGACTCCATCATCTGGGCAGCACGGGCTGACGGTCGTCTGGTCGGGTGTACGTATGACCAAGAGGCAGGGCGCAGCGACGTCTACGCCTGGCATCCTCATCCCATGGTCAACGGGTTCGTTGAGGCAGTCGAAACCATGCCATCGCCTGACGGCTCGGCCGATGACCTCTGGATGATCGTCCGCCGCCAGGTGAACGGTCAGACCGTTCGCTATGTCGAGATCCTTCGGGCCCCCCTGAAGGAAGAGGAAGCCCAGGCCGAAGCCTTCTACGTCGACAGCGGCCTGACGTACCGCGGCGCGACGACGGACCATGTCACCGGCCTGGAGCATCTGGAAGGGCAGGCGGTCGACATTCTCACCAATGGCGCCGCCCATCCCCGACGAACCGTAGTGGCCGGCCGAGTGGACCTACAGTTCCCCGCAGAAGTGATCCACGTCGGCCTTCCCACCAGTTGTGTGCTGGCCACGATGAGCCTGGAGGCCGGATCGGCCAACGGCACTGCGCAGGGCAAGCTCAAACGCATCACCAATCTGATCGTCCGCATGTACCGCAGCCTAGGCGGTAATGTCGGCCCTTCACGCGACAACACGGATACGCTCGACTTTCGGCGTCCGTCACAGCCTATGGGCGTCGCGCCACCGCTTTTCACGGGTGACATAGAACCCAAGGCATGGCGTGGCGGGTACGAGCGCAACGCCCAGCTTTGGTACACCAACTACCAGCCGCTGCCGGTCACCCTGGTGGCGCTCATGCCCGTTGTGGGCACTAGCGACGACCGATGAAGATCGTCCGGATGACCGCGGCGCACGTCCAGGCCGTGCAACTGCAGAAAGCCCAGGCGTTCGCGATGCCGATGATCAGCGCCGAGCATGCGCAACAGCTTGCGGCGGCCGACGGTGTCGCCTGGGCCGCGCTGGATGGGGATGACGTCATTGCCTGCGCCGGGATCGTCCAAGCTCACGAGCAGCGCGGCATGGCCTGGGCGATGTTCTCCGAAAGGGCGCTTCTCCAGTTCAAGCTGATTCATCGCGTCGTCCGTATGGTCCTGGCCGGAGCCCAGTGGCGCCGGATCGAAATGACCGTCGACGCCAGCCATGCCGCCGCTATCGCCTGGGCCGAACGGCTCGGGTTTGAACGCGAAGGCCTCATGCGCGCCGTGACCCCTGACGGACGCGACTGCTTTCTCTATGCAAAGGTGAAGTGATATGGATCCAATTTCGGCGTTTCTCGTCGCGAATGCCGGCACGATCGCGGCCGTCTCCGGCGGTGTCGGTGCCATCGGCTCCGTCATGCAGGGCAGTAGCGCCGCGTCCGGCTACAACCAACAGGCCGACGCGTCAGAGCGCAACGCCACCATCGCCGAGAACCAGGCCCGGCAGGCATACGACGCGGGTTTGCAGAACGAACTCGGGCAGCGCCGCAGCGCCTCTCAGCAGCAAGCAGATATCCGCACTTCCGTCGCTGAGTCGGGGCTTGATCCCAGCAGTGGGTCGGCGCTGTTACTTCAGCAGCAGTCCGCCGAGAACTTGGAAATGGACGCCCTGACGACGCGCTACCAGGCGCTTCTGCAAGGCAACGCCTATGAGCAGCAGGCGACCATGGACCGCTTCACCGCCAGAACGTTGCGGGCATCAGGGAAGGACGCGAAGCGTTCCGGGCTGCTGGGTGCGGCTACGACCGCCCTGACGTCTGCCGCAGGCTATGGCCTATCCCAGCTTGCTCCGGCTGCTGCCGCTGGTTCTGGCCTGCGAGCTGGTAGCGGCGTTGGCCTACGCGTCGGCAACGTCGCACAGTACTGGAGGTAATCGATGGCAACCCGTGTCCCCATTCAAGTCGCGCAGCAACGCCAAGCCCTGCCTGTCGGGACCTCCGCACCGCGCGTGCCGATGGCGGTGGCCGCCGATACATCCGGCGAGGCGCTATCTCGCGTAGGGGCAGGCCTGGGGCAGGTCGCGGCGGCTGCTGATCGCCTGCATCGGGAGCAGTCCACTGCGTGGGTGTCGAAGGCCACCAGCGACGACCAGATCAAATGGCTACAGCGCCTGAACGAAATGCAGGACACCGCCGCTCCGGGCGCGCCGAACTTCACCCCCAGCTTGCTTAAGGAGTTCGACGACTACAGCGCGCAAGCCCTGGAGAACGCTCCAGAGGGGACGCGGCCCTTTTACCGCGAGCAGTTGACCCGTCAGCGCACCTACCTTGGCCAGCGCGCGGTTGAGTTCGAATCAAAAAGCCAGCGGTCCTACATCACGTCGCAGTACCAGACGGGCATGGAATCGGACGCCGCGACCATCGCCCTGGACCCGTCGCAGTACCGAGAGCGCCGCGCGGCGCGTGTCGCGGCGCTGCAATCATCTAGCCTTCCTGATGGTGTCAAGGCCAAGCTGCTGGGCGAGTCAGAATCCACGCTTGCCTACGCCGCTGGCGCCGCGACGATCGACCGTGACCCGCATGGCGCGGTTCAGGCTTTCGATGCGGCCGCGCGTGGCGAGTCGTATGCAGGGTACGAATGGGTTCGCTTTCTGGATTCCGACAAGATCCAGCAGCTACGGACGCGCGCGCAGACGCAAACGGACCGCATCGATACCCGGGCCCGGGTGGAGCAGGACCGATCCATCGCCCGCGCGCAGCGGGCCGTGGGCGAGGCGGATAAGCAGGTGTCGACCGGCCTGCCGGCCCGTACCGACGACATGCTCCGCTGGTCGAGTATGGTCCAGGGCACCGAGTATGAAGCACAGTTTCGGGAAATGATGCGTGGCCAGGACGAAGTCCAGCAGGTGCTGCGGATGCCTGTGGACGCGCAGCAGGCATACATCCAAGACAAACGCCTGCAGCAGCAGCGATCAGGCGCCAGTGTCACGGACGCCTCGAATCTGGACCGCCTGTCGCGCGCGGTGGAGTCCAACACCAAGATGCTCCGCGAAGCTCCCCTTTCCTGGGTGGAGAACCGATCTGCCCAGCCAGCGTCGGCCCTGGACTTCGGCCAGTTGGCCACCCCGAACGGCACCGCCGCGCTGGGGCAAGCGCTGCGCGATCGGTCTGACCTCATTCGAGGCCTGCAACGCGCGAACCCCGCTGGAGCCGTCCAGATGAGGCCACTCCTGGCTGCGGAGGCCGAGCAACTATCCAGCACCTTTAAGCAGGCCGGCGCCCGCGAGAAGCGGCAGATTCTGGGGCAACTGTATTGGGCGGCTGGTTCGCCTGACACCTATCAGGGCATCGTCGGCCAAGTGGACGGGATAGACCCGATGATGGCGCGCCTCGGGCGACTGGCCGGGAGCTACGAACAGACGAAGCTGCAAAACAATTGGTTCTCTCCGGATGTTGTGCAGTCCGCAGGCGACGCCGCGGCGACAGCCATTGCAGGCGACGAGATCCTTCGGGGGGGTGGCAAGGCCGGCGCACTCAGCTATCCGCTGCCGAAGGACAACGAATTCACGCAAGCCATCGCCAACAAAGTCGGGAAGCTATACCGCGGCGCGGCCTCTGGTGACAGCAGCGGTCAAGCCTTCATGCAGGACGCCTACGCGGTAAAGGCCTACTACGTGGGAAAGGCAGCGCAGGAGGGCGACCTATCCCCCGACGTTAATTCCTCACGGCTGGACCAAGCGATTACCGCGGTCCTTGGGCAGCCCGTCAATTTCCATGGAAACGGCGAAGTGCTTGCCCCTTGGGGTATGAACGAATCGGACTTTCTGGATAGGGCCAATCGAACCGTGGCGCGGGAGATCTCAGCGCGAGGCCTTCAGGAACAGCTTGGACGGAGCATGTCGAACAGCGGCCTGATTGGCGTGGGCGCCGGCGCCTACGCGGTAACCCTGGGAGGAATCCCGGTGCGAGATCCGAAGTCCGGACAGCCGATCATCATCCAGATGGCACCTGACGCAGACGGCGGCCGGGATGAGTTCGGACGGCGTTTAAGCGACATGATCCCAGGGGCGCAGCAATGATGAACCTTGACGAGCAGCGCCTGCGCGAGGTCAACGCAGCAGCGCGCACGCCGAATGAAATTCTGGGGCAGGCAGAGCCGGGCGTACTGAGGGGGGTAGTTTCTGAGATCCCGCGCGGCGTCGCCCGAGGTGCGGCCAAGGTTCAAGGGGCTCTGACCAGCATTGCCGGCCAAACCTACCAGCCGGCGCTGGACGCCCTTGAATCGGTTACCGGCGTTCGCCCTCTGAACCCCTTCGATCCTCTGACCCGCGCGTCTGACGAGGCGGTACGTCAATACGCACCCGATCCTTTGACCACGGGCACAGCCGGCCAAGTCGTCAACGGTGTGGCGGACGTGCTCACGCAGGTCGGGCTGGGCACTGGCCTGTTCGCCGCCGGCGGAGCGTCTGGAGTCTCGCTGGCCTATGGCGGCGCGGCGACAGCCGGCGGCGCGACCGGGCGGTCGAGATTCCAGGAACTGCGCGAGCAGGGAATAGATGCTGATACGGCGGCGAATGCGGCATTCGTGGACGCCGTTTCGACGGGCGCCGGCGTGTTGGTGCCGGGCGCGATTGGGTATAGCGGTGTCGCCGCGCCGGCAGCCGCGCTCGGCGTTCGAACGGGGGCCCGCGCCTATCTGGGCACCAACGTCGCGTATGGCACCGCCACGAACATGGCCATGGGGATCGGCCAGCGCGCGTCCACCTACGAGCTGCTTAAGGGTGCAGGGTACGACGCGATGGCGGAGCAATATCGCCCGTTGGATGGTGCTGCGCTGGCTGCCGAAGGGATCCTGGGTGGGATCTTTGGGGCAGTCGGTTCCGCGGCTGGTTTGCCAATGCGCGCGGGCGCCACGGTGGATGCGGCACTGGCGGCACGGGACGCGGCACATGCCGGGCTTGGGACCGCGCCGGGTGTTCCCGCAGAGCCAGCGACGGCGAACTCGCATCGATCGGCCATAGAGGAAGTGTTGTCGGCGGACGCCCAGGGCCGGGCGGCTGACGTTGGCCGCACCGGCGTACAAGATCAGGTGTTCATGCCCCGCGCCAGCGACCCAGCACCGGCGCGCCAGGCGCTGGGATACTACGCTGATGAGCTTCCCGCCGGCCAGCGCTTCCTACCCTCTCAGCGGGTTGTCACGGTTGACCTGACGGCCCGGCGTGGACTGCGCTTCGATGCCCCTGAATTGAACGAATATGCCGCTTCGGTTGAACAGCAGTACGGGTTGCCAGGCGGCCTGCTGAACGCGCTCAAGAATGCCGGGGAGCGGAGCAACAGCAATCAGGTCAGCCCCGCCGGCGCACGCGGCGTTATGCAGTTCATGCCCGAAAACCTGCGCAAGTATGGGGTGTCCGACGCCAGCGACCCCGTCCAGATGATCGACGCTGCAGGGAGGTACCTGCGCGACACCATGCGCCAGTACGGCGGGGACGTGGACGCGATGATCGCAGACTACAACGGCGGCCCGCGCCAGGCGCGCGAGGTTCTAGCCGGCCGGCAGCCGGGGGCCAAGGAAACCCGCGACTATCTGGCGCGCGTGCGCGAATATCTGGGACGTGACACCTGGGCGAGTAGAGTGCCTGCAGAAGAGGGCGCGCCTTTCCAGCGGTTCCCCGCCGAGCAGGCTCGGGCAGCCGCCAATATTGAACAGGAAATCGGCTCGGTGGAGGCTGAGCGGGCCGATTTGCTGGCGACCTTCGGTCAAGCGGCCGATCTGCGCGAAATTTCTTCAGTGCGTGCCGAGCTGGTCGGTTTGACCGCTCAGCGGAGCAATCTCAATTCGGAGGCGCTGCCGCGGCAGCGCGCCAAGGAGATTCAGGCGGAGACGCCGCGCACCAGCTACAAGCAGGCGCTGTCACTCGCCAACCGGGAGATGCGTGCCGCTGCGCAGGAGTTGGATGGACAGATTTCACGGCTGCAGGGCTTTGTGGAGAGCAATCAAGGAGCCGCACAGGCTGCCCAACGGCTGGCAAATTTGGACATGCGCCTGGCGGACCTTGAGCAAAACCGGGCCGCCATCGACGCACCGGCGGCAAGGCCAGCCCCGATTGCGGCAGCCGTGCAGGAAATGGCAGCGCAGCGAGGAGCTCAGCCTAGCCGCGGTGATATCGCACCGGGTGGCCGCCAAGTTCAGGAAGCCGGCCTCAGACAACCGGCACCGGCAGGTGAAACCATCCCGGGAACTCGGCCGATGGATGGGGAGGTGCGCACATCTCAGGCGCTGCCGGAGGTTGCCGCCGAGTCGGCAGTCCAATCACCCCGGGCGGGCGACGGGGACGCGGTCCCTGCTGATATGGAAACGCAGGCGGGACTGGCTCGCCTCGATGAACTTGGCGACATTCGCGTGCGCGAAGAGGACGCCGATGGCAACGTGCGCGAGGTCTCCTTGCGCGATCAACTGAACGAAGTGCAGGCAGAGCGCGCATACAGCAGGCCGGAAGGGTTCCGGGCCGCCGTGGCGTGCTTCCTGCGATTGGGGGCATGATGAGGCAGGAATGCATCGAAGCGGTTTCGCAAGTCCTGGGGCGCGGCTTGACGCAGGCGCAGAGCCAGGACATCGAGAACCGCATTGCGCGGGCCATGCGCCAAATCGCCGCTGATGACCTGGGCGCTTGGCGGGCCATGAGCGAGGCCGATCGACTGAGCGCGGCAGCCGAGCGCGCGGCTATGGACATGCAGGCAGAGGTTGCGCTGAAAGAGCGCCGCATCGCGTTGACAGCGTTGCGACATGATGCCGTCCAGTCCTACCTGGAGAAGTCGACGTTCAGCCCCATCGATGCGCTCTCCCGATCTCTGATGTTCTATGCCGACGGCAAGAGCGGCACGCTCTCGGTGGAGAGCACTTCGCAGGCGATCAGAAACCACGCCTTGGGGCAGATGCTGGACGTGTTCGATACGGCCAAGGGCGGACTGCTTGGCCTGGTGACCGACCCGGCCAAGACCTTGTCCATCGCGCGCGAACTGCGCGGAACGAAGACGGGAGACGCTGACGCGGCAAAGGCCGCCAAAGCCTTCAGCGATGTCGCTGCTCAGCTTCGAGACCGATTCAACCGAGCCGGCGGTAATGTCGGGCGGCTGGAGAACTGGGGGTTCCCACAGGCCCACAGCCAGCAGCTGGTGGCCACCGGCGGCGGCAAGCTCAAGGGCGACGCCGCGCGCGCCATGTGGGTGGACGACGCTATGACCGGCCTGGACCGCAGCCGATACGTCAATGAGGACGGCTCTCTGATGTCCGACGGCGAAGTGCGTGACCTTTTGTCGGCCGCCTGGGAGACGCTGTCCACCAACGGCGCCAACAAGATCGAGCCGGGCAGGGGGCTGCCTGGCCGTGGCTTGATCGCCAACCACGGCAGCGCCGAGCGCATTCTGCATTTTCAGGATGCCGAGAGCTATATCCGATACGCGGAGAAGTACAGCGAATCGACCATCCTGGAAACGATGCAAAGGCACGTTGAGGGCATGGCCCGGGATATCGCCTTGACCGAGACCTTTGGGCCGAATCCGCACTTGGCGTTCCGGTACTGGCGCGAACGGGCAACCCAGCAGATGAAGATGCGCGAGCCTGATCGTACGGAGAAGATCGAGGCGAAGGCGCGCTGGCTGGACACGGTGTACCAGAACACGGCCGGCACCAAGGAGCCGCCGGTCAACGCGGCGCTGGCCGAAGGTATGGATACCTACAAGGCGCTGAATGTGGCCTCGCGGCTGGGGTCCGCGTCGCTGGTGGCTGCGATCACCGACCCTGCCACCAACGCCCTGACAGCCATCCATAACGGCATTCCTGTCTGGCAGGTAATGGCGAATGAAGTCCGCAGCCTGAACCCCGCGAACGTCACAGACCGCCGCGTCGCGTTGCGTGCAGGCCTGGGAATCAACCAGTATCTGGGCGCCATGAACCGCTGGGGTATGGACGGTATGGCGAGAGATGGGCAGGTCT
>NZ_DBHKZA010000136.1:0-8561 GCF_057314935.1 Achromobacter sp. | reverse complement strand
GGCGGCGTTATTGCTGTTCGACGCCCGCCTTCTTGAACAGCTCGGCCCACTGGGGCACTTGCTGCTTGACCTTGGCGTCCAGCGCTTGCGGATTCGCCTCGGAGGTCAGCACGGTAGCGCCCAATTGCTTCATGCGGTCCTGGAACTTGGGGTCGGCCAGACCCGTCTGCAGGCTCTTGATCAGCTTGTCCACGACGGGCTTGGGCGTGCCCTTCGGCACCCACATCCCGTGCCAGATGCCCACGTCAAAGCCCTTGTAGCCGGACTCGTCCATGGTGGGCAGATTGGGCAGCGTGGGGACGCGCTTCAGGCTGGTCACGGCGTAGGCCTTGACCTTGCCGCTCTCGATCTGCTGCGTGGTGTTGGTGGTCTGGTCGCAGAGCAGGTCGACCTGCTTGCCCAGCAGGTCGTTCATGGCCGGGGCGGTGCCCTTGTAGGGAATCGTCAGCAGTTGCACGCCCAGCGCTTCGACCAGCATGGTGCCGCACAGATGGCTGGCGGCGCCGATGCCGGCGTTGGCCAGCGAAACCTTGTCCTTGTTCTGTTTGACGTACTCGGCCAGTTCCTTGATGTTGTTGGGCGGGAAGTCCGAGCGCGCGATGATGGTCATGGGCACGTCGACGACCAGGCCGATGGGCTCGAAGCTCTTGTACGGATCGTAGCCGGGGTTCTTGTACAGCGACGGCGCGGTGGAGAAGCCGGCGTGCATCAGCAGGATGGAGTAGCCGTCCGGCTGGGCGCGGGCGACTTGCGTCGTACCGATGGTGCCACCGGCGCCACCCTTGTTTTCGACCACAACCGTCTGGCCCAGACTCGGCCGCATGGCTTCCGCCAGCGAGCGGGCGACGTTGTCGGTCGGGCCGCCTGCGGCGAATGGCACCACCATATTGATGGGGCGCTCCGGATATTCCGCGTGGGCGGCGCCGGCCGCGAGCATGGCGCTGGCCGCGAGCAGGGCCGAAAGCGTGCGGGGAATTAGGGTCATGAAGTCTCCAATTGCAGGGTTTTGCTTGCTGCGATTTAGTTTTGACCGCTGACTTTTGATTTGTATTTGTCTGTCATCAGCGTGAAAGCAGTTTAGAAAAGAATTGATACGCCGTCATGTCCGGTATTTCCCGAATCATGGGAAATTCTTGAGCAGGATCAAAGTCATGCAGGGGCATGCACCGTTAAAGTGCAAATACTTGTTGCGTTGCACAAAAACTGCTTGACAAGAAATCCTGCCAGTCTAGAATGTGAATTGTGCAGTGCATCAAACGGGCCGGCGGTAGCTTGTAGTACCAGTTTCCGCGCACGTTTTAATTTTTCGTCGCAGACAACCATCCTGACTTGCCGGAAGCTTCCGGCTACCCATAAAGGAGCATCCTATGAGCGCAATTCCGCAACAAGTTCTGGACCGTCAAAAGGCCAGCATCAACACTTTCGTGGCCGCCCAGTCCGCCGTTTTCGCCGGCTTTGAAAAGCTGGTCGAGCTGAACCTGAAGGTCGTTCGCGCTACCCTGGACGAAGTCGCCCAGCGTTCGCAACAAGCCGCCGAAGTGAAGGACCCGCAAGAAGCCGCGGCGTTCGCCTCCGGTCTGCTGCAGCCGGGCGCCGAAAAGGCCATGGCTTACACCAAGCACGTGTATGACATCGTTGCCGGCGTCCAAGGCAGCCTGGTCAAGCTGACCGAAGAACAGATCGCCGAAGGCCAGCAACAGCTGAGCGAAGCCGTTGACCAGTTCTCGAAGAACGCACCGGCCGGCTCGGAAAGCGCCGTTGCCCTGTTCAAGTCCTCGCTGGCCACCGCGACCAGCGCCTACGATTCCGTCACCAAGGCCGCCAAGCAGGCTGCTGAAGTCGCCGAATCGAACCTGAATGCCGCCGCCAACGCGACCTTCAAGGCTGCAACGGATGCCGCCGATGCCGCCACCAAGGTTGCCAACCGCAGCCGTCGCAGCGCCTAAGTCTCTGACGCGCGATGCTGCGTAAATCGCAGTAATGTAGTACTGTTGAGTGACAGAGCAGAGCTGGAATTAGGGCCACCCACCGGGTGGCCCCTTTTTTTTGTGCGCTTGCTCAATAAAAGCGCCCCACGTGGGGCAGCGATTTTATTTTCCCGACACCGCGCGCACGCATTCGCCCACCAAGGCGGGGCCGCGATAGATCAGGCCGGTGTACAGCTGCACGGCATCGGCGCCGGCGGCCATTTTTTCGCGGGCCTGCTGGCCCGACAGCACACCGCCTACACCGATGATGGCCAGGCTGTTGCCCAGCTGTTCCTTCAGGCGGCGGATCACCTTCAATGACAGTTCATGCACCGGCGCGCCGGACAGGCCGCCTGCTTCGTCCGCGTGCGCCTGGCCCGCGACCGAGTCGCGCGACAGCGTGGTGTTGGTGGCGATGACGCCGTCGATGCCGTGGCGCGGCAGCGTGTCGGCGATCGCATCGATCTGCTCTTGCGTCAGGTCGGGCGCGATCTTCACCGCCATCGGCACGCGGCGCTGGTGCTGGTCTTCCAGTGCCCGGCGCTTGTCCGCCAGTTGCGCAAGCAGCGCCGACAATTCGTCGCCGCTTTGCAGCGCGCGCAGGTTCTTGGTGTTGGGCGACGAGATATTCACCGTCACGTAGTCGGCGTGGGGGTACACGCCCTCCAGGCCAATCAGGTAATCGTCGGCGGCGCGCTCGATCGGCGTATCGGCGTTCTTGCCGATGTTCAGGCCCAGGATGCCGCCTTGCTTGCGCCACTGGCTGCGCTGCACATTGGCCAGGAACGCGTCCAGGCCCTGGTTGTTGAAGCCCAGCCGGTTGATCAGCGCGTTGGCGCGCGGCAGGCGGAACATGCGGGGCTTGGGGTTGCCGGGTTGCGCGCGCGGGGTGACCGTGCCGACTTCGATGAAGCCGAACCCCAGATTGCCCAGCGCGTCGATATAAGCGCCGTTCTTGTCCAGGCCCGCCGCCAGCCCGATCGGGTTGGCCAGCTGCATGCCCATCAGCGTGCTGGGCGACTTCGGCTGCGCGTGCATCAGCTTGCGCGTGGCGCCGCACTCATAGGCGCGTTGCAGGCCCGACAGCGTGACTTCGTGGGCGGTTTCCGCATCCATGGCGAACAGCGCCGGGCGGGCCAGGGGATAGGCGTGGAAGAGGATAGACATGGGGCGGAATTGTAGAGCCAATTTCGCCGGCCTTGCGGCAGCGCCGAGGGCTCGCAGGCGCGCGGGCGGAAGAAATCAGGGGGACGGAACGACCCGGTCGCGCCATTCGCCGTCGGCCAGGAATTGCGCGGGGTGGAAACTGGACTTATAGGACATCTTGCGGCTGTCCTCGATCCAGTAGCCCAGGTATAGCCAGGGCAGGTTCAAGTTGCGGCACTGTTCGATCTGCCACAGGATGCTGTAGGTGCCCAGACTGCCTTCGACGTCGGGATCGTAAAAGGTATAGACCGACGACAAGCCGTCGTCCAGCACGTCGATGATGGACACCATCATCAGCACCCCGTCGGGGTCGCGGAATTCCACCAATCGCGTGTTCACGCGGCTGGTGAGCAAGAACTGCGCATATTGGGTGCGGCTGTCTTCGTCCATGCCGCCGCCCGGGTGCCGCCCCTGTTGATAACGCGTATACAGCCGGTAATGCTCGGGCGACCACGCCAGTTCGGCCACGAAGGACTGCAAATCCTGGTGGTCGCGCCAGGCGCGGCGCTGACTGCGGTTGGGCGCAAATCCGGCGGTATCCACGCGCACGGGCACACAGGCCTGGCAGTTGTCGCAATGGGGGCGGTACGTGAACAGTCCGCTACGGCGAAAGCCTTGCTCGACCAGTTGGGAGTAGGTGCCCGCGTTGATCAGGTGGCCGGGCGCGGCGACCTGCGACCGGGCCTGTCGACCCGGCAGGTAGCTGCAAGGGTAGGGAGCGGTTGCGTAGAACTGCAGCGTGGAGAAGGGAAGTTCTTTGAGCTGGCTCATGGGGAATTACGCATCGCGACGGCAAGTCCGCGACGGGATGGCTACATATTAACGCTTAAGTCGGCGTCGGATGCGGCATCGGGCAACAGGCGTCCACCGCTGTCCAGGATGCCCCGCGTCCACGGGATGGGCGTTTGCGCCGTCGCCTGGCGCACGTGCTGCAGAAAGCGCGTCCGGGCGATGGGCCGGGCGCCCAGGCTGGCCAGGTGCCGCGTCTGCTGCTGGCAATCGATGCATTGCACGCCATGGCCGCTCAGGTAGCGCACCAGGTAGGCCAGCGCGATCTTCGACGCGTTGGGCACGCGGGTGAACATGGATTCACCGAAGAACATGCGTCCCAGGCTGATGCCGTACAGGCCGCCGGCAAGCTCGCCATCGATCCAGGTCTCGATGCTGTGCACGTACCCGGCCTGGTGCCAGCCGGCGTAGGCCTGCTGCATGGCGCTGGTGATCCAGGTTCCCGGCTGGCCATCG
Organism: Achromobacter sp.; assembly: GCF_057314935.1. Taxonomy (NCBI): domain Bacteria; kingdom Pseudomonadati; phylum Pseudomonadota; class Betaproteobacteria; order Burkholderiales; family Alcaligenaceae; genus Achromobacter; species Achromobacter sp. The sequence goes on along the minus strand of NZ_DBHKZA010000136.1, from coordinate 4,143 downwards.
CGCGGGGCGGCGCAGTGCGCCATCACCTGCGGGAAGACGGTGTCCACGCGCACTTGCACCCGGGGTGACGCGTCGTGTTCCTGGCTGGCGATCTGGCGCAGCAGCTTGCGCAGCGAATGCGAAGGCGAAAAATCCTTCACTGCCAGCACCATGCGGGGGTCGGGACTCCACCACAGCACCGGTTCGCCTTCCGAATACCACGGGAAGATCCCGTTGGAGTAGGCCTGGATCAGGCGCTCCTGGGACAAGTCCGCACCGGCTGCCAGCAGGCCATCAGGATCCGTCAGCGCGAATTCGGCTGGCGGAAATGGGGTGTCGGCGGCAAGCCAGGGCAGCTTCAACGGTGCGATTCGAGGGTGTAGTGGTGGGGGACGAAGACGCCTTGCTTGCGGTCTTCAAAGTAGTGCCGCAGCGTCGTGGCCACCGTGCGGAACGCCAGATCGTCCCAGGGGATCTCGGCTTCGTCGTACCAGCGGGCTTCCAGGCTTTCGGGGCCGGGATCCAGTTCTGGCCCCAACGCCTGGGCCAGGTAGAACACGTGCACCTGGTCGATCTGGGGCAGGTCGATCAGCGTGTAGAGCTCGCCCAGCTGGATGCGCGCGCCGGATTCTTCCAGCGTTTCGCGGGCTGCGCCCTGCGCGGTGCTTTCACCCAGTTCCATGAAGCCGGCGGGCAGCGTCCACGTGTTGTAGCGCGGTTCGATCGCGCGCCGGCAAAGCAGGATGCGGTTTTCCCAGACCGGGACCGTGCCGACCACCAGCCGCGGGTTCTGGTAGTGGATCGCGCCGCAGTGATCGCAGATGTCGCGTTCACGGTTGTCGCCTTCCGGCACCCGGCGATTGACGGGCGTGCCGCACTGGCTGCAAAAAAGCGAACGGCGGGGGGCGGGGAAGTATTCGATGGACGGTTTCGCGGTCATGGGTAGGATTCTAACGGCTGCGGCGGGCAGTGGCGCGCCGCCCGGGGGCGGCAGGGGCCGGGACGCCGAAGCGCGCTTCCAGGTGTTCGACGAAAGACCGCACCTTGGGCGACAGGAAGCGCCGGTGGGGATAGATGGCGTACATGGAAATCGGGGTGTGCGCGTAGTCGTCCAGCAGCGTCACGAGCCGTCCGGCACGGATATCGTCGCCGACCAGGAACTCGGGCTGCAGGATGACCCCGTGCCCCGCCAGCGAGGCGGTGCGCAGCACGTCGCCGTTATTGGCGCGCAGCGCCGCGTTCACGCGGACCAGATGCGTGACCCCGTCTTTCTCGAAATGCCATTCGTTGCCGGTGCTGGCGTAGGCGTAGTGCAGGCAGCGGTGCTGCTTCAAGTCTTCGGGCGTCTTGGGCGTGCCATGGCGCTTCAGGTAGGCAGGCGCGGCGCAGACCCGCAATTGCTGTGGCGCCAGCGGGCGGGCCACCAGCGAAGAATCCAATAGCGGGCCGATGCGCACCGCCACGTCATACCCGTCTTCCACCAGGTCGACGACGCGGTCATTCAAGTCCAGATCGATGACGACGTCGGGATAGCGTTGCAGATATTCGGCGATGGCGGGTCCCAGGTGCAGGATGCCGAACGACACCGGCGCGCTGACCCGCAGGCGGCCGCTGGGGCGCTGGCCTTCGGCCTGCAGCGACAGCTCCAGGTCGGCCACTTCAGCCAGGATGGGGCGCACGCGGTCATAGAAGGCGCGCCCGGCATCCGTCATGCTGAGCTTGCGCGTGGTGCGGTTCAAGAGGCGCACGCCGTACTTCTGCTCCAGATAGGCGATCTGCCGGGTCACGACGGACCGGGCTTGGCCCATCTTGTCGGCGGCGGCCGCGAATGAGCCCAGTTCCACGACCTTGGCGAAGGTCTGCATGGCGGTGTGGGTGTCCAAGATTGTTTCCTAACGGGGAACAATAATTTGCAATTCTGCATGTTTATCTTTGTTTTTGGAATCGCAAGAATAGCGCCCAAGATGAATCTTCCCGTATTGGGCGATTCCTGAACCGCTCAAGGAGAGCCCCCATGATTGATACCCGTACCGCGCCTTACGCCGCGCTGTTGCTGCGCGTCGCCCTCGGCGTCATGTTCCTGGCCCACGGCCTGACCAAGCTGCTGGTGTTCACGCTGCCTGGCACCGCGCAGTTCTTCGCCAAGATCGGTTTCGCCGGTTGGCTGGCCTATCCGGTCACGTTCTTTGAAGTCGCCGCGGGCGCGCTGCTGATCCTGGGCATCGTGCCGCGCTGGGTCGCGGCGATTGCGGTGGTGCAGTTGTTCGTGGCGTCCACCGTCCACTTCGGCAATGGCTGGGGCTTCAGCAACGCGGGCGGCGGCTGGGAATACCCGATCTTCCTGACCGTGGGGGCTGCCGTGCTGGCGCTGTTGGGCGACGGCAAGTTCGCGCTGATCAAAAGCGGCCGCGGCTGATCGCTGCGCGCATCAGACTGTCTACCGAGGCGGTCATGGTCGAAGGGGCGGCCGGCTCATAGAATGAGCCGGCCGTCCTTTTCCATTCAGGAGTCTTGATGATTGTTTCGATGCGATTGATCCGACGCGCCGCGGGCGCCGTGTTGCTGGCCGCCGCCTTGTCGCCTGTCGCCCAGGCGAGTCCCGAGCAAGAGGCCGCCAACAAGGCCGCCGTGCTGGCCTTCTACGAGAAGGGGCTGAACCAGAAGGATGCGGACGCCGCCCTGAAGTATGTGGGCGACCGCTACGTGCAGCACAACCCGAACGCGGCCGACGGCCCTGAAGGCTTCCGCAAGTTCGTCGCCTTCCTGCGCGACAAATTCCCGAAGTCGCATAGCGAGATCAAACGCGTCTTCACGGATGGCGACTACGTGATCCTGCATGTGCACGCGGTGCGCGAGCCGGGCACGCGCGGCAATGCCATCATCGATATTTTCCGGCTTGAGCAGGGCAAGATCGTCGAGCATTGGGACGCGGTGCAGCCCATTCCGGAGCAGTCCGCCAACACCAACGGCATGTTCTGATCGGGGGGCGTCGATTCCGGCCCGGCCGGATCAGTCTTGCTTCGTGCGGGGGTTGGGATCGAACCCCAGCGTCTGCGCGACGTCGTGTCCGGCAATCGCGCGCAGCGGCGCGGCTGGATAGGCATCCGGCCAGGAAGCCTGGATCACTTGCCCCGCGGTCAGGTCGGCCAGCGCATCCAGCAAGGGCGCGCCGTGGTCTGACACCAGCTTTTCCAGCAGCGCGGGCAGGTCCCGGTCCAGCACGATCGCCCCGCCTGCCGGCGTCATCGCATAGAGCTGGCCGGCATCATCCAGCCACCATCCGCTGACGGATTCGACCGGCACGTTCGTGTGGGTGACCAGGCGGCTGCTGTCGTCACTCAAGCGCAAGACGAACGGGGCGGCATCCAGGCGCAGGAAGACGCGTTGCGGCCCGTTCTGGAAGAACCAGCGGCCCGCGTCGTCGTGCTCATAGTTGCGGTTGATGAAATCCAGGATCTGGCTGTTGGTGATGGATTCGCCTTCGCCGCCTTGCGCGGCCTGGCCTTGCGGATGCAGGCGCCAGCGGCCGCGGCCGTCCAGCGACAGCCAGCCGAACACCGCAGGCACATCGGGCCAGCGGGCGATTGCGTCCTTCACCGATTGATCCATGTTCAGGGCCGGATGATGATGGGGGGCGGGTTGATGATGATGGCCGGCGCCGTCATGGGCATGACGACCTGCGGCGGCGCCATGTAGCCCTGGCGGTAATCGTCACGGCACTTGCGCTTTTCCTGGTATTCGCCGTTGCGCTTCCATTTGCGCTCGACCCTGCAGTTGCCTTCCCAATACTTCTCTTTGTACTCGCGGCCGTGGCGATGGTGGTGGCGGTCGGAATCGGCTTCGGCCGCCAGCGGCGCGAGCGACAGCACGGCGGCGGTGGACAAGGCCAGCAAAGGGGAATAGGCGCGGGAACAGGCGCGGAAATTCAGAATGAGGTGCATGGGTTCGACGTCAGATGAAAACGGCGTCACCATAGCAATCATTCGATTGACAGCGCGTAGGGATGCGTAACGAGATGCTGGGGGAGGGGGAAAAGATGCTGGAGGCGCAAGCCGGAATCGAACCGACGTACACGGATTTGCAATCCGCTGCATAACCACTCTGCCATTGCGCCAGCACTTGCAAGAAAAAAGGAAGCGCGGTGTTGGCCGTTGCTTCCTTTTT
>NZ_DBHKZA010000135.1:0-8596 GCF_057314935.1 Achromobacter sp. | reverse complement strand
GCGCCCTGGTGCCGGGCGTGCCGCTCGCGCCCGTGGCCGGCGACGACCTGGCCGATCGCCTGGGCCTGCGGCACTACCCGGCGCTGATCACGGCCACCGGCATCGAGCAATGAAGCCATGTCAGGCAAACAGCCGGTCGAGGTTCTGCTACGCCCAGCGGTGGAGCTATACACCGTCGCGGCGTGTGCAGGCGCCGCGTTTCTGTGCCTGGTGGCCCCATGGTCGCTCGCGCTGAGCCCGGCCATGGGCATCGGCAGCGCCTTGGCGTTCGGCGCCTACGGCGCGATCCGCTACCGCGATGCCCGCATCATCCTGCGCTACCGGCGCAACATCCGCCGTCTGCCGCGTTACGTGATGACCAGCAAGGACGTGCCGGTCAGCCAGCAGCGCCTATTCGTGGGGCGCGGCTTTCTCTGGGAGCAGAAGCACACGCATCGGCTGATGCAGACGTACCGGCCCGAGTTCCGCCGCTACGTCGAGCCGACGCCGGCCTACCGGCTGGCCAGGCGCCTGGAGGAACGGCTGGAGTTCGCGCCATTGCCGCTCTCTCGCCTGCCGAAGCTCACCGGCTGGGACGTGCCTTTCAACCCCGTGCGCCCGTTGCCGCCTGTCGGCGGCCTGCCAAGGCTGCACGGCATCGAGCCCGACGAAGTGGACGTCAGCCTGCCGCTGGGCGAGCGCGTCGGGCACTCGCTGGTGCTGGGCACCACGCGGGTGGGCAAGACGCGCCTGGCCGAATTGTTCGTCACGCAGGACATCCGCCGCAGGAATGCTGCCGGCGAGCATGAGGTCGTCATCGTCATCGACCCCAAGGGGGATGCCGATCTCTTGAAACGGATGTACGTCGAAGCCCAGCGCGCTGGCCGCGAAGGCGAGTTCTACATCTTCCACTTGGGCTGGCCGGAAATCAGCGCCCGCTACAACGCCGTGGGCCGCTTCGGTCGGATCTCGGAAGTGGCGACACGCATCGCGGGGCAGCTCTCCGGCGAAGGCAACAGCGCGGCGTTCCGCGAGTTCGCATGGCGCTTCGTGAACATCATCGCCCGCGCCCTGGTGGAACTGGGGCAGCGCCCGGACTACATGCTGATCCAGCGGCACGTCATCAACATCGACGCGCTGTTCATCGAGTACGCCCAGCACTACTTCGCCAAGACCGAGCCCAAGGCCTGGGAGGTGATCGTTCAGATCGAGGCCAAGCTCAATGAGAAGAACATCCCGCGCAACATGATCGGGCGCGAGAAGCGCGTGGTGGCGCTGGAGCAGTACCTCTCCCAGGCCCGCAACTACGACCCGGTGCTGGACGGCCTGCGCTCTGCCGTCCGCTACGACAAGACGTACTTCGACAAGATCGTCGCCAGCCTGCTGCCGCTGCTGGAGAAGCTCACCAGCGGGAAGATTTCCCAGCTTCTGGCCCCGAATTATTCCGACCTGGCCGACCCGCGCCCGATCTTCGATTGGATGCAGGTCATCCGAAAGCGCGCCGTCGTCTACGTGGGCCTGGACGCGCTGTCCGACGCCGAGGTCGCCGCAGCGGTCGGCAATTCCATGTTCTCCGACCTGGTTTCGGTCGCAGGCCACATCTACAAGCACGGGATTGACGATGGCTTGCCGGGCGCTTCAGCCGGTGCGCGCGTGCCGATCAATGTCCACGCCGACGAGTTCAACGAATTGATGGGCGATGAGTTCATCCCATTGATCAACAAGGGCGGTGGCGCAGGCCTCCAGGTCACCGCGTACACGCAGACCCTCTCGGACATCGAGGCCCGCATTGGCAACCGCGCCAAGGCCGGTCAGGTGATCGGCAACTTCAACAACCTGTTCATGCTGCGCGTGCGCGAGACCGCGACCGCTGAACTGCTGACCCGGCAACTACCGAAGGTCGAGGTCTATACGACCACCATCGTCAGCGGCGCGACCGACAGCTCGGACATTCGCGGGGCGACGGATTTCACGTCGAACACCCAGGACCGCATCAGCATGTCCAGCGTGCCGATGATCGAGCCGTCGCACGTCGTCGGCTTGCCCAAGGGCCAGTGCTTCGCGTTGTTGCAGGGTGGTCAGCTTTGGAAAGTGCGCATGCCGCTGCCGGCGCCGGACCCGGACGAGGTGATGCCGGCGGACTTGCAGCAACTGGCCGGGTACATGCGCCAGAGCTACAGCGAAGCCACGCAGTGGTGGGAGTTCACCAGTTCTCCGGCCCCGCAGGACGGGGCTTTGCCCAAGGACCTGCTGGATGAGGCTACGCCGACCGAAGCTGGCCCGGCAGCCACCGACGACAGCGCCGGCAACGAGGCCTCGTCATGAAGGACGCCGCCTCGACCGCGCAGCGGGAGCAGAACCAGCGCCAGGGCCTGATCGTCGGCACCATCACCTTGCCGTTCCGGCTGCTCGGGGTGCTGATCGGCTCGCTGCTGTTCTCGATCGTGGTCGAGTGCGTCGGCATGCACCTGTTCTGGAAGGACCAAGGCTGGCGCCACTCCCAGCAGATGTTGCAGTACGAGCTGGGGCATTTGTCCAACCATTTCACGCGCAGCGTCGTCGTGCAGGAGCCGGGCCGAACGGCGCACGAGCTGGTGGATACCGGCTACGAATGGGTGTTCGTGCGCTCGGGGCTGCTGGAGCGCATGAGCCAGACCGCCGAGCGCGCCCGCGCGCCCAGCCATGGGCAGACCCGCAACTTCCGGTACTACATCAGCCAGGTCTATGTCTGGACCGAGAGCTACCTGATCGCTGCGGCCTTCACGACGCTCACTTTCCTGGTGCGCCTGCTGGTCCTGGTGCTCACGCTGCCGCTGATCTTCACCGCGGCATTCGTCGGTCTGATCGACGGCCTGGTACGGCGGGACGTGCGCCGGTTCGGCGCGGGCCGGGAATCCGGTTTCATCTACCACCGGGCGAAGGCGAGCCTGATGCCGCTGGCCGTGTTGCCGTGGGTCACGTACCTGGCCTTGCCGATCTCGGTGCATCCACTCCTGATCCTGCTGCCGAGCGCCGCCTTGCTGGGACTGGCCGTGAGCCTGACCGCAGGCAGCTTCAAGAAGTACCTCTAGACCATCAATCCGGTCATCCGCAGGTTCCTATTGTTTGCGGCCTAAAAGCCCCTCGTTGCCCACGATCAACCCATTGCTGATCACACAGGAATGGCGCGATGTTGGCTCCGATCTGGCAGCGCGCCGCGCATCGCGGCGTGCCCACTTTTTTCGTGACGGCCCTCCTGCTGGGCCAGTCCCCGATGACATTGGCCGAGCCCCCCGCGCAGCGCCAGGAGCTGGTCGCCGCGCTGCGTCAACTCGACGCGCTGGAGCGCACCGTCACCAACAGCGCCGCGCATGCCCCCATCCAGCCGGGCGAGCGCTACCACTTCGATTACCCGCGGCTGCTGGCTGACTTGGCGCGCGTGCGCGCCGGCATCCAGGCCCACCTCACACCGTCGCGTGCCCAGCCGCGCGACCCCGCTGAACTGGCTGGCGACTACCGCACCGAGCGGACCGTCGCTCCATCGCCGACGACCGCGGAGGCCAAGCCATGAACGGCGCCCAGGTCTCGGCATTTCAAGCCAACAGCGGCATCGCGCCTTCGGCGATGGCGACCGTCCTGGTCGGCGCCGTGTTCGCGGTGCTCCTCGTCTGGGGCGTCTGGGCCATCCGAACGGCCTACGTGGGGTGGTCCGAGAGCCGCCTCAACCAGCGCCAGTTCCTCGGCGTCTGCATTCGCTTCGTCGCGATGTACCTCGTTCTGAGTTTCTTCCTTCTGTCCTGACCTGAAAGGCCCGACCATGCACAACCGCAACCTCACTTCCCGTTTTGCCCAGCGCGCCGCCGTGGCCCTGGGCGCCGCCGCGCTGCCCGCGCTGTCGTTCGCGCAAGGTCTGCCGCAATTGGAGAACCCCACGCGCGGCACCGGCAACGGCATCATGGAGACCATCCGCAACTACGGCTACGACATCATCATGCTCGTGGCCCTGCTGGTGGTGGCGTCGATGTTCATCGGCGTCTGCTACCACGCCTACGGGACCTACGCGGAGATCCACACCGGCCGCAAGACGTGGGGCCAGTTCGGCCTCACGGTCGCCATCGGCGCCGTGCTGCTCGTGATCGGCATCTGGCTGCTCACCGAAGCCACCGGCATCCTGTAAGGCGAGGCTGGTATGTCCGAGCAGCAGCACGTCCGTGCGGACGGGACGGTCACGTTCCTTCCGCACCGGCTCAACCGCCATCCCGTTGTTGTGCGCGGCCTCACCGCCGACGAGCTGTGGATCTGCTGCGGCCTGTCCGGCGCCGCCGGCCTGCTGGTCGGTGCGCCGCTGTCCTGGGTGTTCCGCACGATCGCGCTCGCGCCCACGTTCGTCGTGCTGGGCGTGGCCTTCGGCGTCTTCATCGGGGGCGGCATCCTGCGTCGCCTCAAGCGCGGGCGCCCCGACACCTGGCTGTACCGGCAACTGCAATGGCGCATCGCCACGCGCCATCCACTGATGGCGGGATGGGTAGGCGGCCACGTGCTGATCTCGCGCTCCGGCTTCTGGTCCACCCGAAGGTCTGTTGCAAGGGGGGCACGATGAGCCGCTTCAAGAACGAGATCACCCACCTGCAGGCGCACATCAAGACGCTTCGCCTGGGGGCCGGCGCGCTGGTCATCGTCGCCCTGGTCATGGGCGGCGGCTGGTGGAGCGCGCCGCGCGACCTGACCATCCACGTCCCGCCCGACCTGCGCTCCGGCAGTACCCGCAAGTGGTGGGAAGTGCCGCCCGAATCGGTCTATGCGTTCACGTTCTACGTGTTCCAGACCCTCAACCGCTGGCCGACCAACGGCGAAGAGGACTACGCGCGCAACCTCCACACGCTCTCGCCGTACCTCACCCCGTCCTGCCAGGCCTTCCTGCGGGCGGACTACGACTATCGCCGCAGCACGGGCGAGCTGCGCCAGCGCGTGCGCGGTATCTACGAAATCCCCGGCCGCGGCTACGGCGACGACCCCACGGCGCGCGTGCGCGTGGTCTCCGACCGCGACTGGGTGGTGACGCTCGACATCACCGCCGACGAGTACTACGGCGCCGAGCAGGTCAAGCGCGCGCTCGTGCGCTACCCGGTGAAGGTCACGCGGGTGGACGTTGATCCCGCCCGCAACCCGTTCGGCCTGGCGCTGGACTGCTACGACGGTGCCCCCCAGCGCATCAGCGCCCCGGAGCCGACGCGCCCGGCGCCTGGCGGCCTGTCTCCGCAAGCGCCCCAAGGAGGAAACACCCCATGAAGCATCCTGTATTCACGCTGCTTGGGCTGTTAGCCGTGGCTGCCTCGGCCACCATGCCCGCCGCTGTCCAGGCGGTCGAAATTCTGCGCTGGGAACGCATGCCGCTCGCGGTGCCGCTGAGGGTGGGCCAAGAGCGCATCGTGTTCATCGACCGGAACGTCCGCGTGGGCGTGCCTGCGGGCGCGGGCGAACGCCTGCGCGTGCAGAGCGCGGGCGGCGCGGTGTACCTGCGCGCCAGCGAACCGATCGAGCCCACGCGGCTGCAACTGCAGGACGCCGACACGGGCGCGCTGATCCTGCTCGACATCGCGGCCGAGCCGCCCAAGGACGGCGAGGCCGAGCTGGAGCCGGTGCGCATCGTCGAGGGCAGCAGCACCCCGGCGCGCTACGGCGATCAGGCAGGCGGTGCCGATGAGGCCCCGGCACGCGCCCAGGATCAGACAGGCGCTCAAGCGGCGCGGCGCGAAACCCCCGTGCCGGTCGTCCTGACGCGCTTCGCTGCGCAGAACCTCTATGCGCCGCTGCGCACCGTGGAGCCGCTGCCGGGTGTCATGCGGGTCAACCTGCGCCGTGACCTCGACCTCGGCACGCTGATGCCGACGCTGCCGGTGCGCGCGGTCGCGCTCGCGTCGTGGCGTCTGGAAGACCAGTGGGTCACTGCCGTGCGCTTGACCAACACCGGCGCGGGCAGGATCACGCTCGACCCGCGCGTGCTGCAAGGCGACTTCCTCACCGCCACCTTCCAGCACGAGGCGCTCGGCCCGCGCGGAACGCCCGAGGACACGACCGTCCTGTACCTGGTGACGCGAGGGCACGGCCTGGCGCAGTCGCTGCTGCCGGCGATCCACCGCTTCGACCCGGCCGTGCATCTGCCGCAACCGGAAGCTGAAGCCGGCGACGGCAAGGAGGCCCGCCATGCGCAGTAACGGCTTGCTCAAGTGGCTGATGATCCCGGTCGCCTTGCTAGTGCTGTTCGTCGCCATCCGGTTGTTTTCGGGTGGAAGCTCGTCGGCGCCGCTCGCCCCGGATGCCGGCGCCAAGCTCACACCCGAGGAAATGAAGGCGTTGGGCATCGAAGGCGATACCCCCCGCGATACAGTGGCAACGCTCGTCGCCCAGGTAAAGCAGTTGCGCACCGAGCTTCAGACCGCGCTGACCGACAACAAGTCGCAGCGCGAGGAAAACCAGCGGCTGCGCCAGCGGGAGAACTCCATTGATCAGCGCATCAATTCGGCCCTCGAATCCGAGCGCTCCAACCTGCGCCGCGACCAGGAACAGGCGGCCAGCGCGCGCCAGCAGACCGAAGGGCTGCTCGCCGACCTGCAGCGGCGTCTGGACAGCATCGGCGGGCGCGGCGGCGGCCATGCCGATCTGCCCGTGGGCCTGGGGCTGCGCGATGGCGACGAGGCCGACATGGAAGGCGGCATGCGCTGGGTCGAACCGGACGACGCGAAGAAGGCCGAGGGACGCAACGGCAGTCGTGGCACGGGCAGCGGCATGAGCTTCCCGACGAGCTTCGGCCCGGCGCAAAGCACGCTGGAAACGACCGCGGAAACCGTGGCGAACGCCGGCGCACGTGCGGCAGGCGTCAAGAGCGCCAAGCCGGTCTATACCGTGCCAACCAACTCAACGCTGATGGGGTCGGTCGCGATGACCGCGCTGATCGGTCGTGTGCCGATCGACGGGACGGTGAACGATCCGTACCCCTTCAAGGTGCTGGTCGGCCCGGACAACCTCACGGCCAACGGGATTGATATTCCCGACGTGGCCGGCGCCGTGTTCAGCGGAACCGCATCGGGTGACTGGACGCTCTCGTGCGTGCGCGGCCAGGTACGCAGCATCACCTTCGTCTTCAACGACGGCACGATCCGCACCATCCCCGAAGACCGCGAAGGCAACCAGCAGAACAACCAGCAGCGCGACGGCCTGGGCTGGATCAGCGATCCGCACGGCATCCCCTGCGTCAGTGGCGAACGGCGCAGCAACGCCCAGCAGTACCTCGGCTCGCAGGCCCTGATCACGGCGGCCGGTGCCGGCGTGGCCTCGCTCATCGAGAGCGACAGCGGCCGCATGTCCTACGTCGGCTCGGACGGCGCCATCGGCACCGTGGGCATCAGCGGCAAGGAAGCAGTCGGCCAGATCCTCGCGGGCGGCGTCCGGGACATGTCGGCCTGGGTCAACAAGCTCTACGGCCAGGCCTTCGCCTCCGTCTATGTCCAGCCTGGTGCCAAGGTTGCCGTCCACCTCGAAAAGCCGCTGGCCATCGATCACGACCCCGAAGGCCGGCGCGTCGATCACCGTGCAGGAGAAAGCCATGCGCTCGAACTCGATTAAGGGCCTCGCGCTGGCCGCGGCCGTCGCCGTGCTCGGCGGTTGCGCCACCAGCAAGGAAGAACTGCTGACCCATAGCGACCGCACCATGATGGACATCTGGCAGCAGGAAACGGGTGGCGGCGGCAGTGGCACCGGCCAGGTCGCGCGCCGGCAGTTGCTCGACGCGCGCCAGAGCCTGCGCCGGCCGCTGACCGACGCCGATGTGCAGGCTGCGCCCGTCGAGCAGATGCGCTACACGCGCTTGGCGCGCAACGAGGTTTATCGCCAGTTCCAGCGCCTGCCCAACCCCGATCTCGTCATGTATGTGTACCCGCACCTAGCGGGCACGGACCCCGTGCCGGTTCCGGGCTACACGACGGTCTTCCCGCTGTACCAGCGCGTGCAGTACGCCATGCCCGGTGAACGGCTGGAGGACTATTGATGCGCTGGAAACTTCCCTGGCCGAAGCTGGCCGCATCCGGCACCGGCGACGAAGAGAAGCCGGACGGCTGGCAGCGCCACGTCGAGGCCTTGCGCCAGGCCGGCGTCCCTGAACCCGGCGCAGCGGTCCAGGGCCGCAGGCCGGCGACGGTAGCCGACGAGCAGGCGCTGTACGACGTCGCGCCGTCGTTCGCGGAACTGCTGCCTTGGGTGGAGTTCTTGCCGCAGTCGAAGTCCATGCTGCTGGAGGATGGGCAGTCGGTCGCTGCCTTCTACGAGCTGGTGCCGCTGGGCACCGAGGGGCGGGAGCCCGGCTGGCTCGCGCATGCCCGCGATGCCTTGGAGAACGCGCTCCAGGACTCGTTCGATGAGCTGGACGAGAACCCCTGGGTGCTCCAGCTCTACGCCCAGGACGAGCCCAGCTTCGACCAGTACATGCAGACCCTGCGCGACTATGTGCAGCCGCGCGCCCGCGATACTGCGTTCACCGAGTTCTACCTGCGCTTCTTCGGCCACCATCTGCGCGCGGTCGCCAAGCCGGGCGGCCTGTTCGAGGACACGGTGGTCACGCGGCTGCGCTGGCGCGGCCAGACGC